>NZ_JBHLZP010000176.1:0-15237 GCF_042429965.1 Actinoallomurus acaciae | reverse complement strand
CAGCCGCCGGGCCGAGCCGACCAGCGCCAGCGCGGCCTCCGGGCCGGGGCACGTCACCTCAAGCGACATCGAGCGGCCCGGCTCGGTCAGCGACCCGTGGGCCAGGAACGCCCCCCGCCACGCCGACTCCGCGTCGCAGGCGGCCCCCGCCACCACGTGCCGCGGCAGGCCGCGCACCGGACGGCCGTTGTTGTCGATCAACCCGGTCTGGCGGGCCAGCGACTCACCGTCGCGGAACACGCGGACGACGTAGCGGTTGCCCTTGCGCAACCCGCTCGGCGCGAGCACCACGACGTCGGAGGTGTGACCGAAGACCTCGGCGAGGTCCTTGCGCAGACGTCGCGCCGCGGCTCCGGTGTCGAGCTCGGCTTCTATCACGATCCGGCCGCTCACAATGTGCAGTCCGCCGGCGAAGCGCAGCAGCGTCGACACCTCGGACTTGCGGCAGCACGGCTTCATGACGGACAGCCTGCTCAGCTCGTCCTTCACCACGCCGGTCATCGCCATTGATGTGATCCTCCCCCTGTAGAACTCCGTCAGGGCAGTCTCGCCGAATCTCGCCGCGTCACGTGGCCGCTGACGAAGATCTGTGCGAACGCTTGGGCCAACCGTGCCGGATCATGCCGTGGAGATCCATCTTCCGCGGCGACGTCGGCCAAGGCCAGCCTGCCTCCGAGGGTACGGACGGCCTTTTCCAGAACATCGGGTTCATCGACGAGATTCCGGTCGGCGAGCACCACATCGATCTTCAACTCGGGCGCGTGGGCGCGCAGGACCTCCAGATGCGTCTGGGGCGAGAAGTCGTCGGTCTCCCCCGGCTGGGGCGCGAGATTGAGCGCGACCAGCCGTTTCGCCCGGGTGCCGAGCAGCGCGTCGGCCAGCCCGGGCACCTTCAGGTGCGGCAGCACGCTGGTGAACCAGGAGCCGGGCCCGAAGATCACCCAGTCGGCCTCCTCGATGGCGCGCAGGGCCTCGGGGCAGGCCGGCGGATCCTCGGGCACGAGCGAGACGCTCAGCACCTTGCCCGGCGTCTTGGCGCAGGCCACCTGCCCGCGTACGTGCGTGATCGCCTCCGGCGCCGCCGGGTCGGCCCCCCGGACCTCGGCGACGATGTCGAGCGGCACCGAGGCCATCGGGAGCACCCGTCCTTCGGCGCGCAGCAGACGGCCCATCCAGTCGAGGCCGGCGACCGGGTCGTCGAGCAGCTCCCAGAGGGCGACGATCAGCAGGTTGCCGACCGCGTGCCCGTGCAGCTCGCCCTGGCTGAGGAAGCGATGCTGGACGACCTCGCTCCAGGTGCTCCCCCAGTCGTCGTCGCCGCAGAGCGCGGCGAGCGCCATGCGCAGGTCGCCCGGTGGAAGGACGCCGAGCTCGCGGCGCAGGCGCCCGCTGGAACCTCCGTCATCGGCGACCGTGACGACGGCCGTCAGATGGTCGGTCACACGCCGCAGCGCGGACAGGGAGGCGAACAGCCCGTGCCCGCCGCCGAGGGCGACGACCTTGGGGGAGTCCACGTCGTGTCATTCCCGTCCGAGATCCCGATGGACGACCTGGAGGTCCAGGCCCTCGTCGCGGAGCCGGCCGCCGAGCTGCTCGGCCATCGCGACGCTGCGGTGCTTGCCACCGGTGCAGCCGACCGCGAGCGTCACATAGTGCTTGCCCTCGCGTTCGTACCCTCGCACCAGGAGGCGCAAGACCTCGGTGTAGGCGTCGAGGAACTCCTTGGCGCCCGGCTGGGACAGGACGTAGTCGCGCACGGGGGCGTCGCGCCCGGTGTGGGGTCGCAGCTCGGGAATCCAGTGCGGGTTGGGCAGGAACCGGCAGTCCACCACGAGGTCGGCGTCGACCGGCAGGCCGTACTTGTAGCCGAAGGACACGACGGTGGCGCGCAGGCTCGACTCGTTGCCCTCGCCCCCGAAGAAGCTCACGATCTTGCCGCGCAGCCCGTGCACGTTGAGCGAGCTGGTGTCGATGACCAGGTCGGCCTCGGCGCGGACCTCGCGCAGGAGCTCGCGCTCCCGGGCGATGCCGTCGACGATCCGCCCGTCGGCCTGGAGCGGGTGCGGACGGCGCACGCTCTCGAACCGGCGGACCAGCACCTCGTCGGAGGCCTCCAGGAACACCACGCGAGGGTGTGCGCCGCGCGCCTCCAGTTCGTCGAACGCGGACTGCAGGTCGGTGGTGAAGGCCCGGCTGCGCACGTCGACGACGACGGCGATGCGGGGCACCGCGCCCTGGCCGCGCTCGGCGAGGTCCGCCATGGTGGCGAGCAGGCCGGGCGGCAGGTTGTCGACCACGAACCAGTCGAGGTCCTCCAGGGACTTGGCCGCCGTGCTGCGGCCGGCGCCGGACATGCCGGTGACGATCACGATGTCGGGCACCTGCGGGGTGCCGCCGAGGTTGGCCGCCGCGGTGCTCACGCCGCACCGCCCGGTCGAGCCGTGCTGTGTCTCATGTGCCTGTTCCCCCGTCCTGCGCGTGCAGTGCCGCCACAATGCTCTCAGCGGTACGGCGTCCGATGCCCGGAACCTCGGCGATCTGCTCGGGTCCGGCCTCTTTGAGCATCTTCACCGACCCGAAATGCTTGATCAGGGCGGTGCGCCGGCTCGGCCCCAGGCCCGGCACGGCGTCGAGCTCACTCACGATCATGCCCTTGGAACGCTTGGTGCGGTGGAACCGGATGGCGAAGTCGTGGGCCTCGTCACGCGCCCGTTGCAGGAGGTACATGCCCTCGCTGTTGCGCGGCAGGATGACCGGGTCCTCCTCGCCGGGCAGCCAGACCTCCTCCAGGCGCTTAGCGATGCCGCACAGGCTGACGTCGTCGATGCCCAGCTCGTCCAGTGCCCGCTGGGCCGCGGCCACCTGCGGCGCCCCGCCGTCGACGACGACGAGGTTGGGCGGGTAGGCGAACTTGCGCGGCTTGCCGGTCTCCGGATCGATCGGCCCGCCCTCCTCGCGCTCGCCGAGGACGTCGAGCTCGCCGGTGCGCTCGGTCTCCTCCAGGTAGCGCCGGAACCTGCGGGCGATCACCTCGTTGATGGAGCGGACGTCGTCCTGGCCTTCGACGGTCTTGATGGAGAACCGCCGGTATTCGCTCTTGCGGGGCAGGCCGTCCTCGAAGACCACCATCGAGGCGACGACGTGGGTGCCCTGGAGGTTGGACACGTCGAAACACTCGATGCGCAGCGGCGCCTGGTCGAGTTCGAGGGCGTCCTGGATCTCCTGGAGCCCCTTGCTGCGGCTGGTCAGGTCGGCGGCCCGGCGCGTCTTGTGCTGCTTGAACGCCTCTTTGGCGTTGCGCTCGACGGTCTCCAGGAGCGTCTTCTTGTCGCCCCGGCGCGGCACGCGCAGGTCGACACGGCCGCCCCGGTGCTCGGCGAGAAGCTCGACCACGGCCTCCTGCTCGGGCGGCAGCGCCGGCACGAGGATCTCGCGCGGCACCGCGTCGCCGGCCACGTCGCCGTACATCTGCAGGACGAACTGCTCGACCAGGTCGCCGGCCGCGATGTCCTCGACCTTGTCGACGACCCAGCCGCGCTGACCCCGGATGCGCCCGCCCCGGACGTAGAACACCTGCACGGCCGCCTCGAGCTGGTCGTCGGCCAGCGCGATGACGTCACAGTCGGTGTTGTCGCCGAGCACCACCGACTGTTTCTCCAGGGCACGCTGCAGGGCGCGGATGTCGTCGCGCAGCCGCGCCGCGCGCTCGTACTCCTGCTCCCCCGCGGCGGCGCGCATGTCCTTTTCCAGCGCCCTGATGAACCGCGCGGTGTCGCCGGCCATGAAGTCGCAGAAGTCCTCGGCGACCTCGCGATGCGCCTCCTCGGTGACGCGCCCGACGCAGGGGGCCGAGCACTTGCCGATGTCGCCGAGCAGGCAGGGCCGGCCCATCTGCCGCTGCCGCCGGAACACCCCGGCCGAGCACGTACGGACCGGGAAGACCCGCAGGAGCAGGTCGACGGTCTCCCGGATCGCCCACGCGTGGGAGTACGGTCCGAAGTAGCGGACGCCCTTCTTCTTCGCGCCGCGCATCACCTGCACCCGGGGGACGTCCTCGTTCATCGTCACCGCGAGGTAGGGATAGGACTTGTCGTCGCGGTACTTGACGTTGAAGCGCGGGTCGTACTCCTTGATCCAGGAGTACTCCAGCTGCAGCGCCTCGACCTCGGTGCCGACCACGGTCCACTCGACCCCGGCGGCGGTCTGGAGCATCGTCTGGGTACGCGGGTGCAGCCCGGCGAAGTCCGCGAAGTAGGAGTTGAGCCGCGCACGCAGGTTCTTCGCCTTGCCCACGTAGATGACCCTGCCGCCCGTGTCACGGAATCGGTACACCCCGGGCGATTCGGGGATGGTCCCAGGCGCGGGCCGGTACGTCGCCGGATCTGCCACGTCCGTCAGCCTAGTGCCGTCCGGGGACGATGGAGGCCCCGTCGGCCCGGTCCGGGCGGCCCCCGCCGTCGTCGTCATCCCGGTATCCCGTGTCACCGTCGATCCGTTCGCGCAGGAGGTCGGCACGGCCGTGGTGCCGGGCGTACTCGGCGATCACGTCGATGAGTTCGAGAACGGCTCTCCGCCCCGCTGCCGTACGCCGAGCGAGCGAGCCGCCCGTGACCTCCGGCACCCGGCCGCCCCGAGGGCGAACGCCTCGTCGATGCCGCCGTCGGGAGGGCCGATGCCCTGGCCGGGCTCGTCGTAGTGACATCGGCAGGTCCGCGCCGGCGAACTGGACGGCGGAGCGCCGCCGCTCGACGGCGGTCAGCTGCCGGAACCGGCCGTACGGGCTGAGCCGAGACGGCGTCACGCCCTTGTCCGGCAGGCGCACCGCCGGGACGCTTGAGTGCGAACGTCCGGCGCTGCCGTTCGAGGAACGCCATGAGCGTCTCCCCCGTCGCCGGCGGCGCGACCCGGGTGTCGGCGCTCCATGCCCGCACGTGGCCGGCCTGGGGAACATCGGTCATGGCCCGAGCATGCCGGTCGCCACCGACAAACCGACGCCCAGCCACCCGTACCCACGGCCGGTACCGGTGAGCCGGTCGAGAGGGCGTCCGGCCACACGGAGGACGCCGAGCGGCACGATCACGGCCGGGCCGGGAACCCGGCTCCGCCTAACGCTCACACCCAGGACACCCGGCCCACCGCACCGCGCAAACCGCATCGTCCTCACCACCACACACTCGGGGCGCTGCTGGTGGCGTTCCTGTCGAAGGGCAGGGACGAGCTCGCCAAGGTCACCGCGCCGGTCGTTGCCATTGTCATGGCGATCGGCCTCGGCAACGGCGGGCCGCGCTTCCAGTTCACCGAGAAGTACTGGTGGATCGAGCAGTTCGGCGTGCACTATGCGGTCGGCGCTCACACCCAGAACACCCGTCACGGACCGGACGGCGTCCGCAGTCCGCCCACCGCACCGACGACAACACCCGCCGCCGCGCCCGAGCCGCACCGCCGCCGACAAACGCTCACGCCCAGAGCGCCCGGCGCGAGGTGGTCGGGAAGGTCTGGGGTCGTGGCGGACGCGGTGAGCAGGTGAATTCTCGCAGCGGCGGCGGGGGCAAGGCGCGGGTCTCGGCCGGGCCGAGGCTTCGCGGTCAGCGGGGTGGGGCCGTGACCGCGATGCCCCGGGCGGTCAGCCGAGCTTCAACTCGCCGTTCTGGACGGTGACGTTCTTGGACGGGAGTGGCTTGTCGGCGGGGCCGTTGGCGACCGAGCCGTCGGCCACGTTGAAGGCGCTCCCGTGGCACGGGCAGTGGATCTTTCCGTCCGAGATGGAGCCCACGGGGCAGCCGCGGTGGGTGCAGATGGAGCTGAAGGCCTTGAACTCGCCCTGCTTGGGCTGGGTCACGACGACCTTCTTGTCCTTGAAGATCTTGCCGCCGCCGACCGGGATGTCGGCGGCCTTGCCCAGACCGCCGCCGCTCTGGCTCCCACCGTTCTGGCTCCCGCTGCCCTGGGAGGCGTCGGCCGACGAGTCGTCCTTCGAGCCTCCGCAGGCGGTCAGGGTGCCGGCGAGGCCGACGAGACCGACCCCCACCAGCATCCCCCGGCGGGTGGACTCCGGTCCGGGCGTGGACGGTTCGAACGGCATAAGACTCCTCCTTGGTTGCGGGGACGTTCCCCCATTGCACGGAGGAATCGACGGTTCGGTTCAAGGCCGTGCGAAAGTTCCCCTTCCGCACCACGAGCACCAGGCGACGACTCCGGTCAGTCGAGGATCTTGGCGAGGAACTGGCCGGTGTGGCTCTCCTCCACCTTGGCGATGTCCTCCGGCGTCCCCGTGGCGACCACGGTGCCACCGCGAGAGCCGCCCTCCGGACCCATGTCGATGATCCAGTCGGCGGTCTTGATGACGTCGAGATTGTGCTCGATCACGATGACCGTGTTGCCCCCGTCGACGAGACGGCCGAGCACGCCGAGGAGCTTGCGGATGTCCTCGAAGTGCAGGCCGGTCGTCGGCTCGTCGAGCACGTAGATGGTACGCCCGGTCGAGCGTCGTTGCAGCTCGGACGCGAGTTTCACGCGCTGCGCCTCACCGCCGGACAGGGTCGGCGCGGGCTGGCCGAGCCGGACGTAACCGAGGCCGACGTCGTTGAGGGTCTGCAGGTGCCGCCGGATCGCCGGGATCGCCTCGAAGAACTCCAGGCCCTCCTCGATCGGCATGTCGAGCACCTCGGCGATGGTCTTGCCCTTGTAGTGCACGTCGAGGGTCTCGCGGTTGTAGCGCGCCCCGTGGCACACCTCGCACGGCACGTAGACGTCGGGCAGGAACTGCATCTCGATCTTGATGGTGCCGTCGCCGGAACAGGCCTCGCACCGGCCGCCCTTGACGTTGAAGGAGAACCGGCCCGGCTGGTAGCCGCGGACCTTCGCCTCGGCGGTCGCGGCGAACAGCTTGCGCACGTGGTCGAACACGCCGGTGTAGGTGGCCGGGTTGGAGCGCGGGGTGCGGCCGATCGGCGACTGGTCGACGTGGACCACCTTGTCGACCTGGTCGAGCCCGTTGATGCGCCGGTGCCGGCCCGGGACGGTGCGGGCGCCGTGCAACTGCTTGGCGAGCGAGAGGTAGAGGATGTCGTTGACCAGCGTCGACTTGCCGGATCCGGACACGCCGGTGACCGCGGTGAACACGCCGAGCGGGAACGCCACGTCGACGCCGCGCAGGTTGTGCTCGCGCGCGCCCTTGACCACCAGCTCACGGCCCCGCTGCCGCTTGCGGCGGGTGGCCGGCACCGGGATCTCGTTGCGGCCGGAGAGGTAGGCGCCGGTCATCGAGGTCTCGGAGGCGAGCAGTTCCTCGACCGTGCCGGACACGACGACCTGGCCGCCGTGCTCGCCCGCGCCCGGGCCGATGTCGACGACCCAGTCGGCGGCCTTGATGGTGTCCTCGTCGTGCTCCACGACGATGAGCGTGTTGCCGATGTCGCGCAGCCGGATCAGGGTCTCCAGCAGGCGGTGGTTGTCGCGCTGGTGCAGCCCGATGGACGGCTCGTCGAGGACGTACAGGACGCCGACGAGGCCCGAGCCGATCTGGGTGGCGAGCCGGATGCGCTGCGCCTCGCCCCCGGCGAGGGTGGCCGACGCGCGGTCGAGGGTGAGGTAGTCGAGGCCGACGTCGAGCAGGAAGCCCAGCCGGGCGTTGATCTCCTTCAGGACCCGCTCGGCGATGTGCTTCTCGCGGTCGCCCAGCTCCATCGCCAGCAGGAACTTGGCGCACTCGCCGATCGGCATCGCGGCCACGTCGGCGATGGACCTGTCGTTGACCGTGACGCTCAGCACGACCGGCTTGAGGCGGCGGCCCTCACACGACGGGCACGGGATCTCCCGCATGTAGCCCTCGAACCGCTCGCGGCTGGAGTCGCTCTCGGCCTCGGAGTGGCGGCGCTGGACGTAGGGGATCACGCCCTCGTAGGTCGTGTAGTACGAACGCCGCCGGCCGTAGCGGTTGCGGTAGCTCACGTGGACCTGCGTGTCGTGGCCCTTGAGGATGGCCTTGCGCGCGGCGGCCGGGAGGCGCTCCCACGGCGTGTCCAGGTCGAAGCCCATCGCCTCGCCCAGCGCGGTGAGCAGCCGGAGGAAGTAGTCGCTCACGTGCCCGCCGGACCACGGGGAGATGGCGCCGTCGCCGAGGCTCTTCTCCGGGTCGGGCACGATCAGCTCGGGATCGACCTCCATGCGGGTGCCCAGGCCGGTGCAGTCGGGGCAGGCGCCGTACGGGGAGTTGAAGGAGAAGGACCGGGGCTCGAGCTCGTCGAAGGACAGGTCGTCGTAGGGGCAGTAGAGGTGCTCGGAGTACATCCGCTCGCGGCGCTCGTCGTCCTCCGGCAGGTCGACGAAGTCGAGGATGACCGTGCCCGCGGTCAGCCCGAGCGCCGTCTCGACCGAGTCGGCCAGGCGCCGCCGCGAGCCCTCCTTGACGCTCAGCCGGTCGACGATCACCTCGATGTCGTGCTTCTCGTACTTCTTGAGCTTCGGCGCCTCGTCCAGGCGGACGGTCGCGCCGTCGACCCGGGCGCGGGAGAAGCCCTTGGTCTGCATCTCGCGGAACAGCTCCGCGTACTCCCCCTTGCGCCCGCGCACGACCGGCGCGAGCACCTGGAAGCGCGTGCCCTCCTCGAACTCCATCAGCCGGTCGACGATCTGCTGCGGCGTCTGCTTGGTGATCGTGCGGCCGCAGGCGGGGCAGTGCGGGTGCCCGATGCGCGCCCACAGCAGGCGCAGGTAGTCATAGACCTCGGTGATGGTGCCCACCGTGGACCGCGGGTTCTTCGAGGTGGACTTCTGGTCGATCGACACCGCCGGCGACAGGCCCTCGATGAAGTCGACGTCCGGCTTGTCCATCTGGCCGAGGAACTGCCGCGCGTACGCCGACAGAGACTCGACATAACGCCGCTGCCCCTCGGCGAAGATCGTGTCGAACGCGAGGCTCGACTTGCCGGAGCCGGACAGCCCGGTGAAGACGATCAGCGCGTCCCGCGGCAGATCCAGCGAGACGTCCTTCAAATTGTGTTCACGTGCTCCGCGCACGATGAGGCGGTCGGCCACGGCGTATTCGCAATCCCCTTGAGAGCCTGGTGGAGACAGGTCAGCTTCAGGCTAACGAGTGGGTGCGACGGTTTCTTCCAGACGACCTCATCAACCCCGCTCGTCGCACGAGAACCGTACACGTGTTCGAATGGGGACTGCCACCGGAACACGCCTACTCGGGACCGTCGTCGAGCGCGTGCTCCAGATATCTCTCCGCCGACCGGCGTACGGCCTCGACGCCGTCCGCGTGGACGATCCGCCGCCACCACGCGCCGTACACGCGCTCGAAGGGGTAGGGCTCCAAGAGCCGCAGCGCGCGCCGGATGACGCGCGGGCGCTCGGGGATGTGGTTGGGGTAGCTGTACATGAAGCTGACGTAGCGCCGGTCCTGGACGACGGTGAGGATGTCGCCGGACAGCAGCGCGCCGCGCCCCTCCTCGCCGTCGCGCCAGTGCAGCACCTGGCCGCCCGCGAAGTGCACCCCGGCGTTGACCAGCGTGAGGCCGTCGCCGAGCGAGCGGGTCTCCCCCGACCAGAAGACGACCGAGTCGTCGGGCCGGGCCACCCATTCGCGGTCGGCCTCGTGGATGTAGACCGGCGCGTCGAAGGCGTGCGCCCACTCGATCATCGAGCCGTAGAAGTGGGGGTGGCTGATCGCGATGGCCGCGACCCCGCCCAGCTCGCGCACCCGGGCGACCATGTCGTCGTCGATGTAGGTGATCATGTCCCACAGGACGTTACCCGACGGGGCGCGGACCAGCAGGGCGCGCTGTCCGATCGCGGTCGGCGGCGCGGCGCCGACACCGACGATTCCCGGCCCCTCCTCCTCGATCCGTCCCCGGTGCCCGGCCTCGCGCAGCTCGGCGAGGGTGGTCCACCGCTGGCCGTCCCAGCCGACGTACTGACGCTCGTCCGTGCAGATCGGGCAGTCGGCGCGCGGTGCGCCGTACTGCGCCCCGCAGGTGCGGCAGATGAGGAGGTCGTCTCGCATACGGGCAGCCTAACCGCGGACGTCCGGGCGACACAGGTCCCGTGAGCCCCGGCCGTGACAGGATGGAAGGCGCCGTAAAGCCGCCCGTGCCCGATCGGAGGACAGCGTGACCTACACAGGCGACGTCGAGGTCGGTGGCGCCCCCGACGTACGAGAACTTCCCGCCTTGACGATCACCAAGCTGGCCGTCGGACCGTACGACAACAACGCCTATCTGCTGCGCTGCACGGCGACGGGCGAGCAGGTCCTCATCGACGCCGCGGCCGAGCCGGACCGGTTGTTCGAGATCGTCGGCGACGGGCCGCTCTCCCGCGTCGTCACCACGCACCGCCACCAGGACCACTGGGGCGCCCTGACCGCGATGATCGACGCGACCCACGCGCGGCTGGTCGCCCACCCCGACGACGCCGAGGCCCTGCCGCTGCCGGTCATCGAGCCGGTCGAGCACGGCGGCACGGTACGGGTCGGGCAGGCCACGCTGTCGATCATCCACCTGCGCGGGCACACGCCCGGCTCGATCGCGCTGCGCTACGACGACGGCGAGACGCCCCACCTGTTCACCGGCGACAGCCTGTTCCCCGGCGGCCCGGGCAACACCTGGGGCGACGCGAAGCTGTTCGGCCGGCTCATGGACGACCTGGAGGAGCGGGTGTTCGGCGTGCTGCCGGACGAGACGTGGGTCTACCCCGGGCACGGCAAGGACACGACGCTCGGCCGGGAGCGCCCGCACCTCGCCGAGTGGCGCGAGCGCGGCTGGTGAGAGCCGCCCGGACGGCGCCGCCGGCCGTCCGGAGCGCTCCCGTCCGCGGATCGCCGGTCCGTACTGGTGCGACTCAGGTGTCCATGCAGCAAGATTGGGGAATGGGCATGCTCATCAGTACGCCCGGGACGCGCGATCGTGAGGCGGCGGGTAAGGAAAGATGACCGGCGTGACCAACCAGGCACCCGATGCGGAAGACCTGACGAACGTCGAGCTGGCGGCGCGACTGCGGATGACTCTCGGCCGGCTCAACCGCCGTGTGCGCCAGCACGGCCCGCAGACCCTGTCCTCGAGCCAGGCGTCCACGCTCTCGAGCGTCGAGGCGCTCGGCCCGGTGCGCCTCGGCGACCTGGCCGCACACGAAGGTGTCACCGCGCCGACACAGAGCCGGCTGGTCGGCTCGCTCGAACAGCAGGGGCTGCTGCGGCGCATGCCCGACCCCGAGGACCGGCGCGCCACCCTGCTGGCCATCACGGCGCAGGGCCGCCGTCAGCTCGAACAGCTGCGCGGCGAACGCTCGGCGTTCCTCGTCAGCCAGATCGCCACGCTGACGGAGGAGCAGCGCGAGGCTCTGGTGGCGGCGCTGGACGCGCTGGAGGCCCTCGCGGAGTGCCCCTACGACTGACCGAGCGCGCCCCGTATCGCGCCGACCACCTGCGCGACGAGGGGCTCGCGTTCGGCCGGCGGGCAGCCACGCTCGACCCAGCTGAGGCAGGCGGCGTCGAGGAAGCCCAGGTAGCCGTGGAGCGCGTGGTCGAGCGCCGGGTCGGCCGGCAGTGCCAGCAGGTCGCGCAGCAACGCCAGGTACAAGCCCCGGGTACGGCGGCGCAGCTCGGCCGCCTCGGGCACGTCACCGGCCGGCGAGCGCAGTGGCGCGGCCCAGCCGACCTGCGCGTCGGCGACGGCGTCGAGGTAGACGCGCACGCTGACGGCCAGCCGGTCGTACGGGGCCGCCGCCGGGGTGTCGGCGGCGCGCTGCCGCCGCAGCAGCTCGTCGATCGCGGCGCGCACGACGTCGCGGTAGAGGCCGCTCTTGCTGCCGAAGTAGCGGTGGACGAGCGCCTCGGAGGCACCGGCCACGGCCGCCACCCGGGCGACGGAGACCTTGTCGTACGGCTCTACGGCGAACGCGCCCGCCGCGGCGCGCAGGATGTCGGCGCGCCGGGTCTCCACGTCGAGCCTCCGCCGGGGAAGCCGGTCCTTGCGCACGCGATCCCTCCTTACTGAGCTATCCTCAACAGTACTACTGAGTCTCCCTCAAAAGGACCTCGATGACCTCGTGGATCGACCACACGATCTGGTGGCACGTCTATCCGCTCGGCTTCACCGGCGCGCTGGAGGCCGGGCCGGGACACCGCCTGAGCCGGCTGGAGGCCTGGCTGGACTACGCGGTCGAGCTGGGCTGCAACGGCCTGGCTTTGGGCCCCGTCTTCGCTTCGGAGACCCACGGCTATGACACCGTCGACCACTTCCGGCTGGATCCGCGGCTCGGGGACGACGCCGGCTTCGACCGCCTCGTCGCGGCCGCGCGCCGCCGGGGAGTGCGGATCCTGCTCGACGGCGTGTTCAACCACGTCGGCCGCGGCTTCCCCCGGTTCGCCGCGGCGCTGCGGGAGGGCCCGGACTCACCGGACGCCCGCTGGTTCCGCCCGCGCGGGGACGACTACGACTGCTTCGAGGGCCACCGCTCGCTCGTCGCCCTCGACCACGGCGAACCGGCCGTCGCCGAGTACGTCGCGAAGGTCATGCGGCACTGGCTCGACCGCGGCGCGGACGGCTGGCGTCTCGACGCGGCCTACGCCGTGCCGCCGGAGTTCTGGCGGGCGGTGCTCCCGCAGGTCCGCGCCGCGCATCCGGACGCGTGGTTCACCGGCGAGATGATCCACGGCGACTACGCGGCCTACGTGTCCGACTCCGGGCTGGACTCGGTCACCCAGTACGAGCTGTGGAAGGCGATCTGGAGCTCGCTGAACGACCGGAACCTGTTCGAGCTGGCCTGGGCGCTGGACCGCCACGACCGGTTCACCGAGGCGTTCACGCCCTCCACCTTCGTCGGCAACCACGACGTGACGCGGATCGCGACCCGCCTGGAGGAGCCCCGCCACCTGGCACACGCCCTCGTCGTGCTGTTCACCGTCGCCGGCGTGCCGGCCGTCTACTACGGCGACGAGCAGGCGTTCCGCGGCCGGAAGGAGGACCGGCCGGGCGGCGACGACGCCGTGCGCCCCGCCTTCCCCGACTCGCCGGACGGACTCGCCCCCTGGGGCCGGCCGGTTTACCGGCTGCACCAGCGGCTCATCGGGCTGCGCCGACGTAACCCCTGGCTGGTGCGGGCGCGTACGAGCGTCGAGCACCTCACCAACGAGGCGGTCGCTTTGCGCAGCCGTCCCCGCGAGGGCGGGCCGGGCATCACCGTCCTGCTGAACACCGGTCCGGACCCGTACCGCTTCCCGCTCCCGCTCGAAGGCCTGCGCGTCCTCGACTCCGCCGAGGAGAAGGAGCCGGACGATCCCGCGCGAGTGCCCCCGTACGGGTGGGCGCTCCTGGGGACCCCGCCCGGACGATGACGACCGCCGCGAGACCGACGACCAGGCCGAGGACGGTCTGTGGGCCGAACGGCTCACCGAACATGAGAGCGCCCCAGACCGCCGTGACGGGGGCCATGAGGAACATCAGCGTGTTCACCTTGGTGACTCCCGACCGCCGCAGGATGAGCCAGTACAGGCCGTAGCCGCCGAACGTGGACAGGGCCACGAGCCAGGTGACCGCGACCCAGAACGGGAGCCCGGCCGGCGGCCTCGCCGCTCCCGCGCTCACGGCGAGCGCGGTGAAGATGACGGCGCTGGTGACGCAGTGCGCGGTCATCGCCACCACGGGCTCGACCCGCGTACGGGAGCGGCCGTCGAGGAACGTCGCCGCCACCAGCGAGAGCATGCCGAGGAACGGGATGAGATAGGCCCACCAGGCCACGCCCGCGGCGGCCGCGGCGTCGGCGCGGGTGACGATGACGACGCCGCCCAGCCCCAGGCACAGGCCGAGCCATTGCCGGCGCGAGACGTACTGGCGCAGGAGCGGTCCGGCGAACGCTCCGGCGACGAGGGGCTGGACCCCGTCGATCAGGGCGGTGGTGCCACTGGAGACGCCGAGCTGGATCGCGTAGTAGACGGTGAGCAGATAACCGCTCTGGGACAGGACGCCGATCAGGACCTGCCGGACGACGTCCCGGACCACGAGGCCCCGCCACCACGTCCTGGCGGCGGCGATGACGATCAGGATGACGGCCAGCGGCAGGAACCGCCACATCAGGATCGTGACGGCGGACGCACTCCCGGCGCCGAGCCTGGCTCCGATGAACCCGGAACTCCAGCAGAGCACGAAGGCCGTCGAGAGGAGAAAGTCCACACCTCATCCTTCGGTATACAGATCGGTATACCCGGGTCACTATACAGATCGGTATACTCTCGGGGCATGGGCACCACGGAGCTCCGGCGGATCACGATGACGCCTGCCGCACTGCGCATCCTGGAGGCCGCGGCGAGGCTGTTCTACGAGCGCGGCATCCACGCCGTCGGCGTCGACCTGATCGCCGCCGAGGCCGGGGTGACGAAGAAGACCCTGTACGACCGGTTCGGCTCCAAGGAGCAGATCGTCGTGGAGTACCTGGCGGATCGCGACGAACGCTGGCGGGCCGTCCTCGCGCGACATCTCGACGCCGCGCCGCCGGAGCCGGCGGCACGCGTTCTCGCCGTCTTCGACGCCTCGGACGCATGGTCGCGGGCGCACGGCGCCAAGGGGTGCAGCATGGTCAACGCCCACGCTGAGATCAGCGACGCGTCACATCCCGCATATCCGATCATCATCGGGCAGAAAGAGTGGATGCTCGCCCTGTTCACCCGCCTCGCCGGGGACATCGCCCCGGACCAGGCCGACCGCCTCGGCCGGACGCTCATGCTGCTGAACGAGGGAGCGCTCGTCGCCCACGGCCTGAACGTCTTCCCGGCCCCCTTCGCCCACGCTCGCGAGCAGGCCCGGACCCTCCTGACCGCGAGCGCCGTGGCCTAGGACCTGTGCCTAGGACCTGGCGAACATCTGGTTCGTGCCGACGAACAGCAGCTTGCGCCCGGACAGCAGGCGCACCTGCCAGTACGAGCCGCCGTGCCCGTCGATATCGGTCAGGTCGAAGGTCTTCGCGTCGCGCGGAGTGGCCTTGCCGCTCCACAGCTTCTGGCCGAAGGCGACCCACTCGCCGCCGCCGTCGGCGTGGAAGCGGAAGTAGGTGTTCTTGACGTTGCGCGTCCAGGTGCCGGTCAGTCCCCGGAGCCAGACCCTGGCCTGCCGGGCCGAGACCGGGGGCGCGGCGCTGGGCGAGTCGACGCTGCCCGGCAGCGTCGAGACCGGGACGGGCGTGACCGGGTGCGTGGCCACCGGGCGGCGCGGGCGGCGCCCGCTCTGGGCGTCGACGACGGCG
>NZ_JBHLZP010000175.1:0-15379 GCF_042429965.1 Actinoallomurus acaciae | reverse complement strand
CGGCGCGGCGGGCCAACGCCGCGGCCGCCATCGCCGTCACGCGGCGCGGCCCCGCGACGGCGCCGGACCGCGAGGAGGTCGACCGGTTCCTCGCCGTCCGGTGAGGTCAGGTGTGCTGTTCGCGGAGGACGCCACGGACGTCCATCAGGGCGAAGCCGAGCAGGTTGAGGCCACGCCACGCGGACGGGCGCCGTGCCTCCGGCTGGTCCGCGGACAGGCCGACGCCCCAGATCGTGTCGTACGGGCTGGCCTCGACCAGGAGGCGGTCGCCGGTGGCGAGCAGGAAGTCCCGCAGCGCCGGGTGCCGGCCGAACTTCGCCGTGTTGACCTTCACGACCAGGTCGTAGCGGTGCTCGGCCCAGGCGTCCTCGTCGAAGCCGCGCACCCGGCGTCCGGCGCCCTTGGCCTTCCCGGGATCGTCCGAGGCCAGCACGAGGCGCTCGGCCTCCGCGTCGCCGAACAGCCGGGCCTTGCCCACCATCATGGCGTGCTCCGCCGTGGCGTAGCGGACGCCGTCGAGCGTGAACGGCGCCGGGTACCACTGGCTGAGGCAGCTCCTGGCGACCCCGCCGCCCGCGGGCGGCCGGTGGCCCCAGAACAGCAGCGGTTCGGGCAGGACGCCCGCCTCTTCGAGCCGGATGACATCGTCGACGCGCATACACCGATCCTCCCGGCACGTACGCCGCGCGGTCGACCCGGGTTCCGCACCGGCCTCAGGAGGTCGGGCGGGCGCTGCCGGCGATCTTCTCCAGGTCGGTGTCGGACGTCGCGTCGGACACGCCCTGATCGGCCATTACGACCAGCACGGACACCTCACCGCCCTTCAGGGGCACCGCGACCGCGTGCACGACCCCTCGCGGAGGAGAGCACGGCTCGTCGTCGTGCACGGCGACCGTCGCGGTGACCTCCGTGCCCCGTGGCCCGCTCGCGGAGAGCGCCTTCGGGGCGCTCAACGTCACGGTCGGCGCGGAGCCGCCGGTACCCGGGGCGTAGCCGTAGGTGGCCCACGTGCGGGCCGCGTCCCTCGCGTCGGCGGCCGGGTCGGTCCGGTCGTAGCCCACGACGGCGGTCTGGGCCCGCCAGCTTCCGCCGTGTCCCGGGCAGTAGCCCTCCTTGTAGACCGCGGCGCCGCTGCCGGCCACCTCGGGCCGTCCGTTCGGGTCCTCGAAGCCGACGATCGTGTCCGCCGACTTCACCGACCAGGTGGACGGCGGCACGTCGTAGGTCAGGCCGTGCTTGACCGCGACGACGGCGTGCCATCCCGACACCTTCGCCCGCGCGGCCGGCGGTGAGGACGGCACGTACGACGGGACGCGTGACCGGCCAGAGGAGGGCGAGGACACGGCGACGGCGGGCCGCCGGTGGCCTCCGGCCCCCGCGACGGCGAGGGCCGCACCGCCACCGACCACGAGGACCACCAGGATGACGACCACCGTCCGCAGGCCGGCCGGTGACCGCTCCGGCGGCGGAGGCGGGAACATCGTGCCGCCGAACTCCCCGGTCTCTCCGTACCCGGAGTCCCGCCCCGCCGGGCCGCGGTGACGAGACCGTTCGTCGCGTTGATCGTCGCCCCGCCAGACCATGCAGCGCACGCTACTGCAGCCGCCCCGATTTACGGGGACGGTCCCGAAATCGGGCGGAACGCTCGGCCCCTCCAGCGCTTGGTCGTTGGGGTCGTGTCATCCGGGGAACCCGTTTCTACGTGCGGGAGCGGTTCATCTCCCGGCTCTCCGGGCGGAGCCCGGCGACGTTCGTGGTGAGGAAGTACGCCGCGCCGCTCGTCAGGAGCACGGGCACGAGCCCCACGGAGGCGACCGCCGCTCCGCCGATGAGACCGCCGAGCGGGATGCCGGCCCAGGCCAGCGAGTCGGTCAGCCCGCGTACCCGGCCGAGCAGTTTCCGCGGCACCCGCTCGAACGAGATCGCGCCCAGGATCGGGTTGAGGAAGCCGGCGCCGAGGCCGGCGACGGCGAACACCACGGCGACCGCCCTCGTCGGCACGCCGGCGGCGAGGATCAGGAAGCGCGGCGCTCCGGCGACCAGGAAGCCGATGAAGAACACCGGCCGGCGCGGTATGCGGTGCGCCACCGCGGCGGCGACCAGGCTCCCGCACACCGCCCCGACGCCGAGCACGCTGCCGACCAGCCCGATCCCGGCCGGTCCGGCACCGGACTGCCGCGCCCAGACCGGCAGGAGCACCGACGAGAACGCCGCGTCGAGCAGGTTGGTGACGGCCACCACGACGGACAGGTTCAGCAGCAGCCGCTCTCCACGCAGGAAGGCGAGACCTTCGCCGAGCCGCCGCCAGTAGCCCGGCTCGGCCGCCGCGTTCCGCTCCGGCGCGTGTCCCATACCGCGCGGCAGGCCCAGGACGATCGCCACCGACCCGAGCGCGAAGCACCCGCTGACCACGACGAGCCCGGTCAGCGGGCCGGCCAGCCCGATCAGGACGCCCCCGGCCGCCGGTCCGAAGGTGGCGGCGAGCCGTTCGGTGGTGCCGGCCAGGCCGGTCGCCCGTTCGAGCGGCACCCGGCTGCGCTCGGCGGCCTCCGGGACGATGACCTCTTTGGCCAGGTCACCCGGCCCGCGTGCGGTGCCGATCACCGCGACCACGGCGGGCAGCGTCCAAAAGGACAGCAGGTGCAGCGCGTGGAACAGCGGGATCAGGGCGAGGGCGGCGGCGCTGACCGCGTCGGCGATCCACGAGACGGTCCGCGGTCCGGCCGTCTCCACCAGCGGCCCGGTGAGCGCCTTGGCCGTGACGTACGGGGCCATCTCGCAGAAGGCCGTCACACCGGTCTTAGTGGCGCTTCCGGTCGTGACGAGGACGAACCAGGGCAGCGCGATGGCCGAGATCCGGGTGCCGGTCTGCGACACGGTGAGGGCGGCGAGGATCCCGGTCAAGGGGCGGAGGCTCCGGCCGTCGCCCGTGCCGGCGCGGCGCCTCACGGCGCCTCTCTCGCCGGGCCGTCGTCTCCCGGCGCCTCGTGCGCCGCCGGTCCGGTGGTCAGGCCCGGCTCGGGCAGCAGGTGCAGGACGAGGGTGACACGCTCGGCGTCCTCGGGTGCGGTGGCCGCCTCCTCCGGACGGTCCGGCCGGTAGCGGGCGAGCACCGCGCTCAGGTCGTCCAGGAGGTTCTGCGCCTCCCCGGGGCTCAGGCGCAGGGCCCAGTCGCTCAGGTCGAACACGTCCCGCCAGGCACGGGGAAGCGTCTGGAACTCGTTCAGCGCCTGCTGGGTCTGGAGTACGTTCACGGCCGCGACGGACTGCAGGTAGGCGAGACCCGCCTCGGGGTCCCGGCTGAGCAGGTCCATGTCGGTGAGCCAGGTCCCGCGGTGCGCCGCACGCCACCAGCGCTCCCGCGCGTTGCCTCGCCCGGTGTCCTCCTCGACGAAGCCGGCGGTGCCGAGCTGGCGCAGGTGGTAGCTGGTCGCCCCGGAGGTCAGGCCCATCCGCTCGGCGAGCCGCGTGGCCGTCGACGGACCGTACTTGCGCAGCAGCCAGACCAGCTGGACACGCACCGGGTGGGCGAGGGCGCGCAGTCCCTTGGCGTCCAGGACCACGTCCAGCCGAGGGTCGGGCCGCAGGCGCGTTTCGTGTTTCTCCGCCATGTGCCGACACGGTAGACCGCGAAGAAGTCTTTGCAAAGATGTGTTGGCGATCCCGCGCGAGGTTCATCGACGGTCATGGACGGAAAGCGCGCGGTGGCGCGGCGAACGCGCTGAGGCCGTACGGCGCAGGGGAGCGGGCATCTCCCGCCGATCCCGGCGCGGGCGGCCGGTGCCGGAGAGCCAGCGGTGCCGAAGAACCAACGGAAGAAGGTCGTTCCGGCCGTGGGCGGGTCTCCGGGTCAGCGGCGGGTGCGGAGTGAGTCGGCGAGGGACGGCGCCTCGCAGCCGCAGGCGGCCGGGTCGGCCGGGTCGGCCGGGCCCAGGTCGCGGCCGGCGATCTCCTTGAAGAGGCGGGCGGTGGGGGAGCGGCCCACGAGGGCGTCGGCGGCCAGGATCACCGCCGCCGCCGTGTACGTCGAACGGTCGCTCGGGAAGTGGCGTTCGTTGGCGTACTGCCAGCCCGTCCAGTACGACCCGTCCTCGTGCCGCAGGTGCTGGATCGTGGTGAACAGCTCCAGGGCCCGCGCCGTGTCGCCCATCGCGTCGAGCGCGAGCACGAGTTCGCAGCTCTCCGCGCCGGTCACCCACGGCTGGTCCGAGACGCACCGGCAGCCGAGGCCCTCGACGACGAAGGCGTCCCACCGCTCGTCGATCCGGCGGTACGCCGGAGAGCCGCGCAGGGGACCGCCGAGGATCGGGTAGTACCAGTCCATCGAGAACCGGTTCTTGTCCGCGAACGCCTCGGGGTGACAGGCGACGACGTGGCCGAGCTGGTCGGCGGCCAGCTCCCAGTCCGGCTGCGGCTCGTCGAGGCGTTCGGCCAGCGCGACCGCGCAGCGCAGGGACTGGTAGATCGAGGAGCAGCCGGTGAGCAGGGCGTGGTCGGCGACGGAGCCGTCGGCGTTCCGCATCCACAGGATCTCGCCGCGGGCGCTCTGCAGGCCGAGGGCGAACTCCACCGCCCGGCGCACGGACGGCCACATCCTCGTCGCGAACGCGAGGTCACCGGTCAGCGTGAGCTCGTGCCAGACGCCGACCGCGATGTACGCGGCGTGGTTGGACTCCCCGCCCGGCTCGGTCACCTCGCCCATGACCCACTTGGCCGGCCACGAGCCGTCCTCGCGCTGGACGCCGCGCAGCCACTCGTACGCGCGGCGCGCGGGCTCGGCGAAGCCCGCGACGGACAGTGCCATCGCGGCCTCGACGTGGTTCCAGGCGTCCACGTGGCCCGGCACGCCGTCCACCGGGGCGAACCACGGGATGGCGCCCGACGGCTCTTGCTGGGCGACGATCGACTCTGCGGTGGCGACGAGGTCTTCGGAGGTCAGGATCCCGGGTACGGCCTCAGGCCGCCGCATGGGCCTGCTCCCGCGTCGCCGGGACGGCGGGCTTGGTGAAGTAGACGACGACGCTCTTGCCGATGAGCGGGTTGAGCACCTGCTCGGCCAGTCGGGTGGCGAGCGGACGCTTCATGATGTCCCAGACGAGCAGCTTGTGGTAGGCGCTGGCGAGCGGGTTCTCGTCGTTGTTCACGCCGACGGCGCACTTGATCCACCAGTACGGCGCGTGCAGGCCGTGCGCGTAATGGTGGCCGCCGACCTCGAACCCGGTCGCCTTGAGCTTGGCCTCCAGCTCGGCACGCGTGTAGATGCGCACGTGCCCGCCCGGCGCGGTGTGGTAGTCCTCCGACAGCGCCCAGCAGATGCGCTCGGGCAGCCACGAGGGCACCGTGACGGCGAGCCGCCCGCCCGGCTTGAGCACGCGCAGCAGCTCGGCCATGGCCGCCATGTCGTCGGGGATGTGCTCCAGCACCTCGGCGGCCACGATCTTGTCGAAGGAGTCGTCCGGAAACGGCAGTCCGAGCGCGTCCCCCGTGACGGTACGGGCCGAGGCGCCCGGGGGCACCTCGCCTTCGAGCTCCATCGCGCCGAACATCGTCGCGACTCCGGCGAGCTCCTTCTCGTCGCGGTCGAACGCCACCACGCAGGCGCCACGCCGGTACAGCTCGAAGGCGTGCCGGCCGGCGCCGCAGCCCATGTCGAGCACCTGCTCGCCGGGCGCGACGGGGAACCGGTCAAAGTCCACGGTCAGCACGGCCGTGCTCCTCTCATGCGGTGCCCGTACGGCGGCGGGCGATGGCGTCCCGGTAGTGGCCGACGGTGGCCCGTGCGACCGCGGACCAGGTGAACCGCTCCTGTACACGGGCGTAGCCGGCGGCACCGACGCGTTCCCGCTCCTCGGGTGAGTCGTGCAGGCGCCGGAACACGGCGGCCAGCTCCTCGACGTCGCCCGGCTCGACGAGGATCGCGGCGTCGCCGACGACCTCGGGCAGCGCGCCCGTACGGCTGGCCACGAGCGGTGTGCCCGAGGCCATGTGCTCGACGGCCGGCAGCGAGAAGCCCTCGTACAGCGAGGGCACCGCGGCGATCTCGGCGCCGGCCAGCAGCTCGCCCAGCTCCTCGTCGGAGATGCCGGAGACGAAGCGCACCCGGTCGCCGAGCGAGAGCTCCGCGACGAGCTTGTCGGTCGGGCCGCCGGGCGTCGGCCGGCCGACCACCACGACGTGCACGTCGCGTTCGGTGGCCAGCTTGGCCACCGCGCGCAGCAGCGTCGCGACGCCCTTGAGCGGCGAGTCCGCGCTGGCGACGGCGACGATGCGGCCGGGGACGCGCTCGCCGCGCGGGTGGAAGAACCGGTCGTCGACGCCGAGCGGGAGGATGTGCACCTGCTCGGGCGACGCGCCGAAGTCACGGACGATGTCGTGTTTGGAGGAGCCGGAGACGGTGAGGATCGGCCCGATCCGCGCGGCGACGCGCGCCTGCATCCGGACGAAGCCGTACCAGCGGCGCTTGCCGAACTGCTCCTTGAACCCCTTGGCGGCCTGGATCTCGATGCGCCGGTCGACGCTGATCGGGTGGTGGATGCTCGTCACGAAGGGCAGGCCGAGGCGCGGGATGGCGAGGTTGCCGTAGCCGAGCACCTGGTTGTCGTGCACGACGTCGTACGAGTGCCGCCGCGCGCGCAGCTCGCGCAGCACGCGGAGGCTGAAGGTCAGCGGTTCGGGGAACCCGCCCGTGCGCATGTGGGCGAACTCCAGCACGTCGATCCAGTCGCGGAACTCCGACGGCCGCGGGGTGCGAAAGGGGTTCTCATCGGCGTACAGGTCCAGGCTCGGCACACGGCGCAGCGTGATCTCGTCGCGGTCGAGCTCGGGGTAGGGCTGGCCGGAGAAGACGTCGACGTGATGACCGAGGTCGACGAGCTCACGCGACAGGTGGCGGAGATAGACGCCCTGACCGCCGCAGTGCGGCTTGCTCCGGTAGGAGAGGAGCGCGACGCGCAACGGTTCGTCTGCCTCGTTCACGTCCGGCCCTCCCGTAAACGCACACTCAGTGAAGTATGACCATAGCCTGACCTGTCCGACCTGCGCGTTCGATATTAGGCACAGAGTCTAAAAGGTGGTGAACACCACTAGCCGATCCGTACCGGCATCTCCTTGATGCCGTTGATGAAGTTGGAGCGCAGCCGGCGCGCCTCGCCCGCCGCGGAGATGTCCGGCATCCGCTCCAGCAGCGTCTCGAACAGCACGCGCAGCTCCAGCCGCGCCAGGTGGGCGCCCAGGCAGAAGTGCGGGCCCCCGCCGCCGAACCCGATGTGCGGGTTGGGGTCGCGGCCGACGTCGAAGGTGTACGGGTCGGCGAAGGCGCTCTCGTCGCGGTTGGCCGAGGCGTAGAACACGACGACCTTGTCGCCCTCGGCGATGCGCCGCCCGCCCAGCTCGGTGTCCTGGACCGCGGTGCGGCGGAACAGGTTGACCGGGCTGACCCAGCGCACGATCTCGTCCGGGAACGTCTCCGACAGCCGCTCGCCGCCGGCGGCGCGTTCGTCGCGCATCCGCCGCCACTGCTCCGGATGCTGGAAGAAGGCGAGCATGCCGCCGGACGCGGCGTTGCGCGTGGTCTCGTTGCCGGCCACGGACAGCAGCATCACGAACAGGTCGAACTCCTCGACCGACAGCTCCTCGCCGTCGTGCGGCTGCAGGAGCCGGGTCACGATGTCGTCGCGCGGCTCCTCGCGGCGGCGCACGGCCAGCTCGTTGGCGTAGGCGTACAGCTCGCCGGCGGCCGCCATGCCGTCGTCGCCCGGCGTGCGGAACTCCGGATCGTCCTGGGCGATCAGCCGGTTCGACCAGTCGAAGATCTTCTCCCGGTCCTCGGGCGGGGCGCCGAGCAGCTCGCAGATGACGTACAGCGGCAGCGGCGCGGAGATGTCGCGGACGAAGTCGACCTCGTCGCGGCCCGCGAGACCGTCGAGCAGGTCGTCGCAGATGCCGCGGATGTGCTCTTCGAGCCGGCCGACGGTGCGGGGGGTGAAGCCACGGTTGACGATCGCCCGCTTGCGCGTGTGCTCGGGCGGATCCTGGTTGAGCATCATCATCCGCTGGAGCACGAGGTGCTCCTCCGTCGGCTCGTGGAACAGCGCGAGCCGACGGTGCGAGGAGAAGATCTCCGGATGCCGGGAGACGTGCACCACGTCGTCGTAGCGGGTGACGGCCCAGAAGTCCGGATTGCCCGGGTGCCGATGGACCGGCGCGTGCTCGCGTAGCCATCGGAACTGCTCGTGCGGGATACCACCGGTCGCGTACAGGTCGGGGTCGACGAGGTCGATGTCCATGGCAACCGCCCTTGGGGGGTGGGGGTATCCCGAGCGTAAACGACGACGCGACTAAATGAAACTTGTTCTAGTAACGCGCTCCGCAGGGGTGAACCGCACCGGCATCTCCTTGATGCCGTTGATGAAGTTGGAGCGCAGCCGGCGCGCCTCGCCCGCCTGGCGGATGTCGGGCATGCGGTCCAGCAGCAGCTCGAACAGCACGGTCAGCTCCAGCCGCGCCAGGTGGGTGCCCAGGCAGAAGTGCGGGCCTCCGCCGCCGAAGCCGATGTGGGGGTTGGGGTCGCGGCCGATGTCGAAGGTGTAGGGGTCCTCGAAGACGTCCTCGTCGCGGTTGGCCGAGGAGTAGAACATCACCACCTTGTCGCCTTCGCGGATGCGCCGGCCGCGCAGTTCGGTGTCGTGCAGCGCCGTGCGGCGGAAGAGGTTGACCGGGCTGACCCAGCGCACGACCTCGTCGGCGGTGGTCCTGATCAGGCCGCGGTTGCGGATCAGGCGCCGCCACTGGTCCGGATGCTGGAAGAAGGCGAGCATGCCGCCCGACGCGCCGTTTCGCGTCGTCTCGTTGCCCGCGATGAGCAGCAGGAGGATGAACATGGCGAACTCGTCGGCGCTGAGCCGGTTGCCGTCCGCGTCCGGCTCCAGCAGGCTCGTCGCGATGTCGTCGCGCGGCTGATGCCTGCGGCGGGCGGCCAGCTCGTGGGCGTACTGCAGGACCTGGGCGGAGACCTCCCTCGCGTCCTCCGGCGAGGTGGCGTACTCGGGATCGTTGGAGCCGACCAGCACGTTGGACCAGGAGAAGATCTGCTCGCGGTCCTCGACCGGCGCGCCGATCAGCTCGCAGATGACGTACAGCGGGAAGGGCGCCGCGATGTCGCGGACGAAACAGGCCTCGCCGCGGGTGACGACGCCGTCGATGAGCCGGTGCCCGACGTCGCGGATGTGCTCCTCGAGCTGCTTGATCATGCGCGGCGTGAAGCCGCGGTTGACGAACGCCCGCTGGCGGGTGTGCTGCGGCGGGTCCATGAACAGCATCATGAGCTGGTACAGCGCGACGTCCTCGTCGGCGAACTCCTCGAACATCGACGTGCGCGCGTGAGAGGAGAACAGCTCCGGGTGCCGCGAGACGTGGACGACGTCGGCGTACTTGGTCACCGCCCAGAAACCGGGCACCTGACTGTGCGGATCCTCGTGCCAGTGCACGGGCGACTCGTGGCGCAGCCGCCGGAGGTCCTCGTCGGGGAAACCCCGAGCCTCGTACAGCGCGGGCGTGATGATGTCGACGGCCATCGGGTCTCCTCCGGGATCGACGTTCTGAAACACGTTCTAAACCAAGCGATTGCTAGGGTCAACGTGGCGAGCGTCTCATCACACTCCGTGGCCAGAGGAGAGTGACGGATGGGTCGGCGAGACGATCCGTCGGAGCACCGGGTCGAGGTCGCCTTCCCGGCGAGCGGTTCGCCGGTCCGGCGATGAGCCGTGCCGGACCGGGGTCAGAGCCGTTCGAGGATGGTGGCGGTGGACAGGGCGCCGCCCGCGCACATGGTCACCAGCGCGGTCGTCGCGTCGCGGCGTTCGAGCTCGTGCAGCGCGGTCGTGATGAGGCGTGCTCCGGTGGCGCCCACCGGGTGGCCGAGCGCGATGGCGCCGCCGTTGACGTTGACCCGGTCCATGTCCGGCTCGTGCACCGAGGCCCACGAAAGCACGATCGAGGCGAACGCCTCGTTCACCTCGAACAGGTCCACGTCGGCCATCGTCATCCCGGCGGCCTCCAGCACCCGTGCGGTGGACTCCACCGGCCCGTCCAGATGGAAGTACGGGTCCGCGCCGATGAGCGCCTGCGCGCGGATCCGGGCGCGCGGCCGCAGCCCGCGCGCTTGTGCGGCGCGCTCCGACATCACCAGTACGGCGGCGGCGCCGTCGGAGATCTGCGAGGAGGTGCCGGCCGTGTGGAGGGCCTCCTCGAACACCGGACGGAGTGCCGACAGCCCCTCAAGGGTGGTCTCGCGCAGGCCTTCGTCGGTGGTGACGGCGCGGGTCTCGCCGGTCGGGGCGCCCTCGCCGTCGAGCACCGGCGCGTCGATCGGCGCGATCTCCCGGTCGAACCGGCCGTCGGCCCAGGCCTTGGCGGCGAGCCGCTGGGAGCGCACGCCGAACGCGTCGAGGTCGGCGCGGGTGAGGCCACGGCGCGCGGCGACGCGCTCGGCCGCGGTGAACTGGTCCGGCAGGTCGATCGACCAGTCGTCGGGGCGCGGGTCGGCGGGCAGGACGTTGCTGCCGAGCGGCGCGCGGCTCATCATCTCGACGCCGCAGCCGATCGCGGTGTCCACCACGTCCGCGTGGATGAGCGCCGCGGCGAGGTGTACCGCCTGCTGGCTGGAGCCGCACTGGGCGTCGACCGTCGTGACGCCGGTGCGATGGTCGAGGCCGGCGTAGAGCCAGGCGTGCCGGCCGACGTGGCCGCCCTGCTCGCCGGCCTGGGTGACGCAGCCGGCGAAGACCTGGCCGACATCGGCCGCGTCGATTCCGGTGCGGGTGATCAGTGCGCGCTGCGCGTGGGCGAGCACGGCCTGGGGCTTGAGTCCGGCCAGCCGGCCGCGGCGGCGGCCGATGGGGGTGCGGACGGCGGAGACGATGACGGGCTGACTCATACGGCCTCCCACTAGAACCGGGGGGAGAAAACAATAACCTGTTCTAGTGGAAGGCCGTCAGGAACCACACTTGCATGGAGGTGTTACAGGTAACGCGTTCTAACATCGCCGGGTCAGACGAGCAGACCGTCGAAGTCGCCGGCCTTGGCGCCCTGGATGAGCGCCTCGATCTCCGCTCTGGTGTAGACGAGAGCGGGACCGGCCGGATGGCGGGAGTTGCGTACCGCGACACTGCCGTCCGGTAGCTTCGCCAGCTCGACGCAGTTGCCCTGCGAGTTACTTCGATGGCTCTTCTGCCAGCTCACGTCGGTCAGATCGGTGGAGGGAACGCCGTTGTAGGCGGGGTACTGCATTCATGTCTCCTGGAGAATCCTGCTGAGGATCTCGGCGGTCTCGTCCGGAGGTGCGCTGACCACACAGAGACGCTCCATCGCCTCCATGTAGCTGTCGACGTCATCACGTCTGTCCAGGTAAAGGGCGCTGGTCAGTTGTTCGACGTAGACCACGTCCGGCAGGTCCGACTCGGGAAAACGCAGGATGGAGAACGCCCCGGCCTCGGCGGTGTGCCCGCCGACCCGGAACGGCAGCACCTGGAGAATGACGCCCGGCAGCTTGGCGGCCTCGATCAGCCGCTGGATCTGACCGCGCATCACATCCCGTCCCCCGATCGGACGGCGCAAGGCCGCCTCGTCCACGACAGCCCACAGCCGGGGGGAGTCCCCCCGAGTGAGTAGTTTCTGACGTGTTGTGCGCAGGCTGACTCTCTGCTCGATCTCTTCCGGAGGGGCCGCGGAGTTGCCGAGCGAGATCACCGCGCGGGCGTACTCCTCGGTTTGCAACAGACCCGGGATGAACTGGACCTCGTAGGTGCGGACGAGCGCCGCCGCCTCTTCCAGGCCGACGTACGTCTCGAACCAGCCCGGCAGGACGTCGCCGTACCTGTGCCACCAGCCAGGACTGTTGGCGTCCTGGGCGAGGGCGAGCAGGCTTTCCCGATCGATCTCGTCGGTGACGCCGTACAACGTGAGCAGGTCCGCGACGTCACGCTCCTTGAAGCCGACCCGGCCCAGCTCCAGGCGGCTCATCTTGGAGCCGGAGGCGCGGATGGCGTATCCGGCCTCCTCGCGCGTGATGCCTTGGCGCTCACGCAACCGGCGCAGCTGGGCACCGAGGAGCCGGCGAAGAACGGTCGGTCCTCCGGCGGGCTGCGCTGTTTCCACCCCTACCTCCATGAGCATCGGTCAGCGCACAGTCTGCCACTCCCTTCGACTCGGTGTCAGAGTGCGCACGGGCATCTGCACGTGCATCGGGCCTTGCATCTGCAAGACATGTCGAGCAGGATAGCGCGCGGGATACGCCGATCACTGATCGCCAGGGGATCGCGGATGACAGCACACGGAGCGCGCTCGATGACAGGCGAAAGAGCAGGGGAGGCGGTCGACGAGGCGTCGGAGTGGCTGTCCACCATCACTCAGGGCGAGCGATGGCACGAACACCGTCCGACCTCGATCCGCTCTGCTCCGCAGACCATGTCGGTCGGGCTCGCCGCCGTGGCCGAGTCGGTCAAGGAGGCCCGCGACTTCGCCCGCGCCGTTCTCCTCTCCTGGGGCCTGACCGCCATGTACGACGACGTGCGCCTCGTCGTCTCCGAGCTCGTCACCAACGCTCTGCGCTATGCCGGCGGCCCGGCCGAGCTGTACGGCGACACCCCGATACGGCTGAGCCTGTTGCGCACCGGCGGCCGGCTGACCTGCGCCGTCACCGATCCCTGTGACCAGATCCCGGTGCGCAGGGAGCCCGACTGGGTGGCCCAGAGCGGCCGTGGCCTGCACCTGGTCGAGGCGTTCAGCCACTCCTGGAACTGGGCGCCGCTGTCGAGCCACGGCAAGGTCGTCTGGGCCTGTTTCCTCTGCCCCGACTGCTGATCACGGTTCGGTCACAAGAGCAGTGCGGCCGCGAGCGCGATGAGGACGCACGCCGCGGCCATCGTCACCGCGTCCGCCGGGGCGAGCGCGGACGGCACCCTGTCCTCCCTGAGTCGCCGCCGCCGCGCGTGCGCGATCAGCGTCACCGCCACCGGGCCCGCGATCGCGAACATCCCCACCAGGAAGTTCACCCGGGCCAGGATGGCCGTCACCGCCCAGGCCGACAGCGTCGTGCGCAGCCAGGCCAGCTCCGTGCGCTGTGACTGAAGCCCGGAGCTCATTTCATCGCCACGCTGACCAGCGTCGTCGCCAGCAGTACGGCCACCCCCGAGGCGAGCAGCGCCGGTAGCGGGTCGCGGGGAAGACGGACGCCGAGCCGCATGGCGACCTGGACACGCCGCCAGTTGCGGTACGCCGCGGGCACGATCAGCACGCTCAGCGCGATCGCGCCCAGCCCGATCGCGTGGTGCCAGGGCGGCAGCCATACGCCGTGGATGCCGCCGGCGAGCGGCACGCCGAGCGCGAGCAGGCCGAAGGCGGTCTGGATCCACGACAGGAGGGTGCGCTCGTTGGCCAGGGAGAATCGGTAGTCGGGCTCGTAACCGGGCTCCTGGCGCGCCATCGTTGCTTCACTCCCCGCTTGTGTCGGTCCGCCCCTATGTCTACCCGCCGCCGGTACGGGCCGTACTCGCGGAAACGCCGGATAGCGGAGCCGGGGAGTCTCGTGATCGTCACCACCGGTGACACCTGGTGGCCCTGCTTCCATCGTGCCGCCGTGACCAGGGAAAAGGTCGGTCTGGAAACGCGGCCGTAGGCATGGCTGCACCCGCTCACGGAAACAACCTGGACTTAACCGGACATCGTGTTCGGGGCACGTGAGGGGGGATGTGCCGGTATGGCGGAAGCCGGGCGAGCGACCAAACAGAAGACCACCCCGCGGAGAGCCTCCACGGGGAGCAGGACCTCGGCCGCGAGGGCCTCACGCGGCAGGACCACGACCAGCAGGACCACGACCAGCAGAACGGCCGGGGGCAGGACCACCGGCGGCAGGACCACGGGCGGCAGGACCACGGGAGGCAGAACGACCGGCGGAAAGACCGCGGGCGGCAGGACCACGAGGACGTCCGCCGCCAGGGCCTCCGGCCGGAGTGCCACGACCGGCCGGACCAGGACGTCCGCCTCGAAGACGTCCAGGGCGCGCAGGACGACGGCCGCCCGGACCACCGGCGGCGCGACCGCCACGGCACGGCGGCCCGCCGAGCGTCCCTCCACGAACGGCGCCGGCATGGACGTCCCGGTCCCGGTGCTGACCCCGCACATGAAGACCGTGCACGTGCCCACGCCCGGCATGTCCTACGTCGGCGACGCCGGCCGGCTCGTCGCCGGTTACCTTCCGTCGCCCGAGCGCCTCGCGTTCTACGGCGGTCTGGGCGTCGCGGCGATTCTGGGCGCCATCGACTGGCCGGTCGCGGCGGCGATCGGCATCGGCACCATGGTCGCGCGCAGGACCGGCCGTGGCATGGATGCCATGCGTGGGCGCGCGCGGCGTTCCACGTCGCGTACCTGAACACCCGCCGCGGAACCCCCGCCCGTCGCGCACGACGCCGTCGCGGGGCCGCTGACGCACGCCATCAGCACGCCACCAGTACGTGACCAGGAAGACGACCATGCGACTGCGACAACTTCTCGGCGACGCCACCGGCCTGCCCGGCGCCACACTGCGAGCGGTGTCGGGCGCGATGACCGGGATCACGGAGAGACGCCAGGTGCACACCACGCCGGGCCGGGCGCGCATCCGGGTGCGGGGCGTGCACAAGCCGGGCACCGAGGCGGTGGCGCGGTCGCTCGTCGACCAGCTGATGAGCGTCGCCGGCGTGGCGCGCGCCGAGGTCAACGCACCGCTCGGCTTCGTGTTCGTCATGCACGACGATGAGACGCCGCTCGACGTTCTTCTCGACGTCGTCGAGGCCGTGGAGGCGGCGCACGGCATGTCGGGTGAGCCGTTCTCCCGTCTCGCCCACCCGAGCCGGCAGACGGTCCTGCGCGACGTCGCTCTGGCCGGCGCGTACCTCGCGGGGGGCGGCGCCGCCGTGGTCGGCCGCCTGGTGCGGGCCACGCCGTTGCCCCCGGGGGTCGCGACGCTGATGGCGATGGCCGACGCGTCCCCGCAGGTGCGGCAGGGGCTCGAACGGCGGATCGGCCACCCCGCCTCCGACGTGATCCTCGGGACCGGTGTCATCGTCAGCCACGTGCTGGCGTACCAGCCTTCCGGTCCCGTCATCAACTCCGTGCACCGGATCATGCGCATCGCCGAGATGCGCGCGCACGCGGAGGCGTGGGACCGGCGCTGCCACCACATCGCGCCGACCCCCGGGGTCTTTCAGGCGGCCCCGCTCGACGTGCCGCCGCGGCCCGTCCCGCTGCCGTACGGCGCGGTGGAGCATGCCGCCTGGACCATCCCGGCCGCGATCGTCACGGCCACCGGCACGTACGCGCTCAGCCGCGACGCCGACCGGGCCCA
>NZ_JBHLZP010000174.1:0-21044 GCF_042429965.1 Actinoallomurus acaciae | reverse complement strand
CCGGTCGTCGAGCAGCGCGTGCTCGGCGGCCTCGGAGAGCACGGCCGGTGCCCACGGCTCCTGGGCGTGGTCGGCGTCGACGAGGTGTCCCGCCACCCGGGCGGCGGGGGCACCCTCTTCATGCAGCAGTCGGGCGGCGCGGCGGTGCAGTTCGGACCGTTCCGCCGGGGCGAGGTCGTCCAGGACCGCGGTCCGCGCCACCGGATGCCGGAAGCGGCCCTGGTCGAGGACCTCGGCCGCGTTGAGCGCGCCGAGGGCGCGCCCGGCCTCCTCGGGGGTGAGCGAGACGAGCCGCCCCAGCTCGGTCGCCTCGGCCTCCTGGCCCATGATGGCCAGAGCCCGCGCCACCGCCGGTGTCGCGGCGTCGCCCCGGTGCAGGCAGCCCAGGAGCGCCAATCCGTACCCCTCCACGCGTGGGCCTCCGGCGACGCGGACGTCCTCGGCCAACGCGTCCAGGAGGAGCGGATTGCCGCCGCTGACCGCGTACAGATCCAGCCGCGGGTCCGGCTGCGAAGCCAGCAGCCCGGTCGCCGCACGGGCGGTTCCCGCACGAGACAGCGGGCCGAGCCGCAGGCGGTGCAGTTCCGGCCGGCGGAACAGCTCGGCCAGGAACATCAGCTGCCGTGGCCGGGGCCTCGCCTCATCCGCGAGGACGACCAGCACGCGCGCCGTACCCAGCCGCCGGACCAGGTGGAGCAGGAAGTGCAGGGACGGAACATCCGCGTAGCGAAGGTCGTCCACGGTGATCAGAAGCGGCTCGCGTTCGGCGATCCCCAGCAGGACCAGTGACAGCTCGTGGTGCGTCCGTACGGTCGGCGGCGACGCGGGGTCGGCGTCCGGGTCGTTCGCCGTGGCGATGTCGTTCAGAAGACGGCCGGTCGGGTCGTCCGGACCGTCCCGCCGCGGCACGCCGCGCAGGAGCTGCCCGGCGACACCGTAGGGGAGGGCCTGTTCAGCGGGGGAGCAGGAGGCACGCAGGCACCGGAATCCGGATCGTTCGGCGCGTTCGGCGGCGCTGCGCAAGAGCGCGGTCCGGCCGGTGCCGATCGGCCCCTCGAGGAGCGCGACCCGGCCGCGGCCCGCCAGGCAGTCCCGGAGCAGGGCGTCGAGTTGCAGAGTCTGTTCTTCTCGTTCGACCAGTGCGACCACGGCTTCGATGATTGAAGATCGCCGCCCACTGCCCGGCAATCGCGCACCTATCGGCCGCCCGGGCCGGGCGGCCGACGCCGGTCGGCGCGCCCGCGGTTTACCCGTGACGTGCCTGGTCTTCCACTGTCGAGAACCCGGTAAACCCGAGGACTCGCCGTGGGAACCCCTGACTTTCGGCTTCGCGATTGAGCTCGGTTTCACCGCGAGCGAAGGATCGGCTCCGCCGCCCCCTGTTCGCAGAGGAGTCCTCACATGCCCAGTCGCCGTCAGTTCATCGCCGGATCGGCCGTCGGTATCGGCGTGGCCGCCACCGTCCAAGCGAACCTGGCCGCGTTCGCGACCGCGTCCCGGGTCTTCCGGAAGGCTCCCACCGGGCTCACCAAGTTCGCCGATCCGCTGCCCATCCCGAAGGTGCTGAAGCCCGACACCACGCTGACCATCCGGCAGCAGGCCGCCACGGTGAAGCTGCACTCCCAGCTGCCCGCGACGCCCGCCTGGACCTTTGAGGGCGGCTTCCCCGGCCCGGTCATCGACGTCCGGCGCGGCCAGCGCATCAGGGTGAGCTGGCTCAACCGGATCGAGAGCGCCTTTCCGGCGACCGCCGTCGAGGTCCCCTTCACCGGGCTCGACTCGATCCTCAGCCCCGGTCGCGGCGGCGCCGACCCGCTTCCCGACGTCGCCGCGCTGGCGCCCTGGGTGGTCACCCACCTGCACGGTGGTGAGGTCAGCGGCGACAGCGACGGCTGGCCCAAGAACGGGATCTCCTTCGGACAGGGCCAGGCCACCGAGTACGCGAACGCCCAGCGTGCGGCGACGCTGTGGTACCACGACCACGCGATGGACATCACGGCCTACAACGTGTTCGCCGGCCTGGCGGGTCTGTACCTCGTGCGCGACGAGGAGGAGGACGCGCTCCGGCTGCCGTCCGGCCCGCATGAGATCCCCCTGGTCATCGCCGACCGTAACCTCGACATCGACGACGCCGGAGCCTTCACCGGGCGGATGCTGCACAAGGTCGGTTACTACGACGCCGGGGGGCAGCGGGTCTCCCTCCCGTTCGCCGGCCCCTACAACCTCGCGAACGGGGCCATCTGGCCGTACCTGAACGTCGAGCCGCGCTGGTACCGGTTCCGCGTGCTCAACGGCGCCAACGCGCGCACCTACACGCTGCAGTTGCGCAAGGAGAACGCCGACGGCACCAGCTCACCGGTGCCGGGCGCGTTCGTCCAGATCGGTACCGAGCAGGGACTGCTCGGCGCCCCCGCCCGGCAGGACCAGATCACCTTGTCCCCCGCGGAACGCGCCGACCTCCTGATCGACTTCGCCGCGTTCGCGGGGGCGCGGCTCCAGCTGGTCAACACCGACACCGCCACGTCGCCGCTCGGCCCCGAGATCCTCCAGTTCCGGGTCGCCGGAACGACCGTGACCGACCCCTTCACGCCTCCCGGCACGTTGTCACCCTCATTCACGCGACTGACCCTCGACAAGGTCCCGGCCGGCCACGCCGAACGGTACGTCGCGAGCGCCACCCACGACGGCACCACGAGCGGCCATCCCGAGATGTGGGAGCTGGCGAAGACCTCCGCCGACTACGTGCCGCAGCAGGGCGACCGCATCGTCAAGATCGTCAAAGACGGCGAGACCACCTCGTACCGGAAGGTGGCGAGCACCTTCGACGAGGCGGTGACCTTCCACGTCGACCTCGACGGGTGGGAGATCTGGAACTTCGTCAACCTGGTGGGCCCCAACCACCCGACCCACATCCACCTGCTGTCGTTCCAGGCGCTGGCCCGCGACACCTACACCGTCGCCGTCACCTCCGACGCGGCCGGCGACGTCTTCACCTACACCGCGACCTACAGCGCTCCGAAGGGGCTGGGACCGGACGAGCAGGGCTGGAAGGACACGATCCGCATCGACGAGCACGACCACGTGTCGGTCGCGGGGCGGTTCCACGGGGGCACGGGGAACTACGTGTACCACTGCCACATCCTCGAGCACGAGGACCACGGCATGATGAGGCCGTTCGTCGTGGCGCCGAAGACGGTCCAGGCCACGATGGCGACCAGGGCACCGGGCGGCGGCCGGACAGCGCACGGCGGTCACCACCACGGGTGAACCTCAGCCGGGCCGGCTCGCCAGGCTGTGCAGGCAGGCGACCAGGCTGCGCGCCTCGACGCCCACGTAGTGGCTGTGCCGCAGGAGCCCGACGAGCTGGTGGAGGGTCAGCCATCGGTAGTCGGGCCCCGGGTCGGGCGTGTGGTCGGCGTCCGTCTCGATGATCATGTAGCGGTTGCGGGCGTTGTAGAACCGGCCGCCCTCCTCCGACAGCAGGCTCGCGAACCGGATCCGCTCGGGCGGCGCGGTCAGCACGTCGTCCAGGAAGGGCGGCCGTGCGGCTTCGGGCAGCCAGCCGTAGTTGCCCGGCGTGCACCGCACGGTCGGTCCGAGTTCGAGGACGTCGAGGTAACCGGGCTGGACGCCGGCGTGGACCAGTGCGTGCAGCACGCCGTCCACCCGCTTGACCAGGAACGCGTTGATACCGATCCCGATCGGCTCCAGCAACGGCTGGTTCCACCGCGCGACCTCACGGTGCCCGCTCTCCACGCTGACTCCGATGACCCGGAAGAACAGCCCGGACTCGTGCTCGATCGTCTCGTCGTTCCGATGCCAGAGTTCGGCCTCGCGCAGCGGCACGCGGTGCGCCAGCACCTCGTGTCTGCTCCGGGTCTCGGTGATCCAGCTCAGGATGTCGCCGATGTCGTGCAGCCCGGCGAACTCCTCGCTGTACGAACGCAGCACGGACTGCCGGAACTCCTGGTTGTGGAACGGATAGGACGACGACAGCCCCACGCCCGAGAACGGCAGGCACGACAGCACCGTGCGCGCGTCCATGTTGACCACCGTGTCGCCCGCCAGCAGCCGGTGGAGCTGGCCGAGGGTGAGCCAGACGAAGCCCTCCAGCGGCTCCACCTCGTCGGTCGTCTCGACGATGATGTTGCGGTTGCGCTTGCGGAAGAACCACGCGCCCTGCTCCGACTGGAGCACGTCGGCGACCACGTGGTGCCGGCGCGTGTCGCGGAAGTAGTCGAGGTAGGGGACCGGATCGCCCTGGTGCACGCGCATGTAGTTGCTGCGTGTCGCCTGCACGGTGGGGGAGATCTCCACGCCGTCCGGGTTGCCGGGCTCGTTCTTGGCCTGCATGAGGAAGTGCAGCACCCCGTCGATCTCCTTGGCGAGGATGCCCAGGATGCCGATCTCGGGCTGCAGGAGTATCGGCTGCGTCCACGCGGGAACCGCCGCACCGGCGACCTCGGCCGACAGACCCGTCACGGTGAAGAACCGGCCGCTGTCGTGGCGGATGTCGCCGGTGGCCGGATCGGTGCTCCAGCGGTCCAGCTCGACCAGCGGCTTCCGCTCCACTCGGGAGACGTCGCCGCGGCGGCGGTCGGCGAACCAGTCGTGGAACCGCGCGAGGGTGATGACGCCCTCGGCCGCCTGCGCCGATTCGGCGATCCGTACGGCCCTTCGGTGACCGGTCGTCGACGCCGTGCGGATCCCCGACATCGGTCCTCCTCGAAATGCTCTGGCCAAGGACTCCAATATGCAGGCCCGGAGATGTTCCGCGGTGCCGGCGGCCGGTGGTCAGGGGGTGTGCTGGGGGTGGCCTTCGGGGCGGAGGGCGGCACGTCAGGGGGGATGTGCGTGGCCGCCCGGCCTAGCCTCGTCGCGATTTGCCCTTTTGAATGGAGGCCGTGTCCGTGAATTCTGAACCGCTGAGAATCGGCGTCATGGGCTGTGCGGACATCGCCTGGCGGCGCACGCTTCCGGCGTTGACCGCCCATCCGGACGTACGGCTGACGGCGATCGCCGGCCGCGATCCGGGCAAGGCACGGCGCTTCGCCGAACGGTTCGGCGGGGAGCCGGTGACCGGTTACGCGGCGCTGCTGGAGCGCGCCGACGTCGACGCGGTGTACGTGCCGCTCCCCGTGAGGCTTCACGCCGACTGGGTCGGGCGAGCGCTGAGGTCCGGCCGTCACGTGCTGGCGGAGAAGCCGCTGACGGCGTCCGCCGAGGACACCGAGAGGCTGGTCGCGCTCGCCGCGTCACGTGGGCTGGCGCTGCTGGAGAACTTCATGTTCCTGTGCCACTCCCAGCACGCCCGGGTCCGCGATCTGGTGGCACAGGGCGCCATCGGCGAACTGCGCACGCTCGTCGCCGAGTTCGCGTTCCCGCCGATGGCCGACGGCCGCAACATCTACCGGCCCGAGCTCGGGGGAGGGGTGCTGACCGAGGTCGGGGTCTATCCGCTGCGTACCGCACTCCTCTATCTGGGAGCCGGCCTGGAGGTGCGCGGCGCCCACCTTCAGGCCGACGAGGCCCGGGGCGTGGACGTGGCCGGGGCGGCGTTGCTGGTCGCACCGGGCGGCGAGACCGCCCACCTGACGTGGGGCGCGGAGCGCTCCTACCGTTCGCGGTACGCGCTGTGGGGGAGCTCCGGGCGGATCGAGGTGGCCTGGGCCTTCACACCCTCGGCGGCGCACCGCCCCGTCGTCCGGATCGAGCGCCAGGATCACGTCGAAGAACTGACGCTTCCCGCCGAGGACCACTTCGCCGGCGCGGTCGCGGCCTTCGTGAACCGGGTCCGCGACGGCGTCCCCTCCGTCCTGGAGGGCGAGACCGTGCTGGAACAGGCGCGGCTGGTGGACCAGGTCAGGCGCCGCGCCCTGGGCCCGGGCGGGCAGGCCGCACCAGCGGTTCCCACCATTGGCGGTTCTCGCGGTACCAGGTGACGGTCGCGGCGAGCCCGGAGGCGAAACCGGTCCTCGCCTCGTAGCCGAGCTCGGCACGGATCTTGCTGTCGTCGACCGCGTAGCGCAGGTCGTGGCCCTTGCGGTCGGGGACGTGCTCGACACTGCCCCGGTCGGCCCCGGTCGCCGTCAGCAGGAGCTCGGTGAGCTCCCTGTTGGTCAGGTGCGTCCCGCCGCCGATGTTGTAGATCTCGCCGGGCGCGCCCTTGGTGCGCACCAGTTCGACGGCGCGCGCGTGGTCGTCGACGTGCAGCCAGTCCCGGACGTGCAGGCCGTCGCCGTACAACGGAACGCGGCGGCCCTCCAGCAGGTTGGTCACGAACAGCGGGATGATCTTCTCCGGGTGGTGGTACGGCCCGTAGTTGTTGGAGCAGCGCGTCACCCGTACGTCCAGGCCGTGAGTGCGGTGGTAGGACAGCGCGAGCAGGTCGCCGGCGGCCTTGGACGCCGCGTAGGGGGAGCTGGGTCTCAGCGGCGCGGTCTCCGGTGAGTGCCCCTCCTCCACCGATCCGTACACCTCGTCGGTGGACACGTGGACGAAGGTTCGCAGATCCGAGCGGAGCGCCGCGTCCAGCAGCGTGCCCGTGCCGAGGACGTTGGTGCGCACGAACTCCGCCGCCGCCTCGATCGACCGGTCCACGTGGGACTCCGCGGCGAAGTGCACCACGTGGTCGTGCTCGGCGACCAGCCCGCCGACGAGGTGGGGATCGCAGATGTCGCCGTGCACGAACCGGAAGTCCGGGCGGCCGTCGACCGCGGCCAGGTTGGCCCGGTTGCCCGCATACGTGAGTGCGTCGAGCACGGTGACCGACACGTCGCCCGGGCCCTCGGGGCCGAGGACGCTGCGGACGTAATGGGAGCCGATGAACCCCGCACCGCCCGTGACCAGCACTTTCGTCATGAGATCCGGACCCTGCTGTAGTCGCCGAGTACGAGGCGGTGGGCGGCGCGTGTGCGTGAGGCGGGGGTCACCTCGACGGCCCGGCCGACCAGGGAGGCCTCGATGGGCCGCACACCCTGGATGGAGGAACCGCCGAGCACGATGGAGTACTCGATCTCGCTGTCCTCGAGGCGGACGCCCTCGGCGATGGAGGTGAACGGGCCGACGTAGGAACCGACGATCCGGGCGTCGGCACCGATGATCGCCGGGCCCACGATGCGCGACGCCTTCACGATCGCGCCGGGCGCGATGCGCACCCGGCCGATGATCTCGGTGCCGGCGTCGACGTCGCCCTCGACCTTGTGCTCGAGGCCTTCCAGGACGGTGCGGTTGGCCTCCAGCATGTCGTCGACGTCACCGGTGTCCTTCCAGTATCCCGTGATCGTCGTCGAGCGAACGTCCAGGCCCTCGTCCAGGAGCCACTGGATGGCGTCGCTGATCTCCAGTTCGCCTCGCGGCGAGGGTGTGATCGCGCGGACGGCGTGGTGGATCGCGGAGCCGAAAAGATACACCCCGACCAGTGCCAGGTCGCTCTTGGGCCGGTTCGGCTTCTCCTCGATGCCGACGATCTGCCCGTCGGGCCCCAGTTCGGCGACGCCGAAGCGGCTCGGGTCCGGTACCTCGGTGAGCAGCAGCCGGGCGTCGCACGGGTCCGTACGGAAGCCGGACACGACGTCGGTGATGCCGCCGACGATGAAGTTGTCGCCGAGAAAGAGCAGAAAGTCGTCCTCGCCGAGGAAGTCCCGCGCGATGAGGACGCCGTGCGCCAGACCGAGCGGGGCCTCCTGCTGGAGGTAGGTGACACGCAGGCCGAACCCCGAACCGTCGCCGACGGCCCGCCGGATCTCGGCGGCGGTCTCCCCGACCACGATGCCGACCTCGGTGATGCCCGCCTCGGCGATGGCCTCCAGCCCGTAGAAGAGGACCGGCTTGTTCCCGACGGGCACCAGCTGCTTGGCGGACGTGTGCGTGATGGGGCGCAGCCGTGTTCCAGACCCACCCGAAAGGACCAGGGCTTTCATGATTCCCATGGTCGGGCGGGGATCCGTCCCGCGATTCCCCTGTCATTCCCTCCGGAACCCCTAGAGGTCGCACCGTAATCCCTATTTAAATAGTAGAGATAGTTGACTGGTTGTTCGCGTCGGTGATTCGCTACGACCGCCCCCCTCGTGGATCCCCCGGAACTCCTTGGAGACGGACTGATGACAACGTCGACCGGCACCCCCGTTTACGCCGATCCCGTGGACCTCGACGAACACGGTGTCTACGGGGCCACCGCGCTCAAGGTGGAGAACGGCGGCTGGAATCGGCCTCGCTACCCGTTCCAGGGGCGCATCACCGCCGACGGATCGAGCGGTTACCGGGCCGAGCCGGACCGCTACCACCTCTACGTCTCGCATCGTTGCCCCTGGGCGCACCGCTCCGCCATCGTCCGCATCCTGAAGGGTCTGCAGGACGTCGTCTCCCTCTCCTACGTCGACGACGAACGGGACGGGCGGGGCTGGGCCTTCCGGGAGAAGCGCGGAGCCGATCCCGTCAACGGCTTCCGGTTCCTGCGGGAGGCGTACGAGGCGACCGAGCCCGGTTACGCCGGCCACGTGTCCGTCCCGGTGCTCTGGGACCGGAAGACCGGCAGGATCGCGAGCAACAACTTCTTCGACATCACCATCGATCTGGGGACGCAGTTCGAGGCGTTCGGCGACCCGGACGTCCACCTCTACCCCGTCGAGTTGCGCGAGGAGATCGATGAGCTCAACGAGTACATCTATGTCAACTTCAACGACGGCAACTACCGGGTCGCCGGCGCGGCCTCGAACGAGGCCTACGCCGAACTGCGCGCCCGCGTGATCTCCGCGCTGGAGCGGCTGGACGAGCGGCTGTCCACCCGGCGGTTCCTGTTCGGCGACACGATCACCGAGTCGGACGTCCGGCTGTGGGTGACGCTGGCCCGCTTCGACCTGACCTACAACCCGTTCGCCAAGATCAGCGAACGCCGGCTGACCGACTTCCCGAATCTGTGGCCCTACGCCCGCGACCTCTACTCACGCCCCGCCTTCCGCGACACCACCGACTTCAGCGCGTTCTCCCACCTCGGGCCGCCGTTCCTGGACCCGGCCGTGACCCGCATCGAGGTCGAACCCCACCGAGCCGACTGGGACGAGCCGCACGACCGCGACCGCCTCACCTCCTGACCGGCCGGCCCAGCTCGGGGGCGATCAGCGTACGGACGTCGTGGAGGATCTGCTCGTAGTCGTGTTCGTCGAACTCGTACGGCAACTCCAGCCTGAGCTCGGACACTTCGGCCACGGCGCGGTCGGCGTGCAGGCGTTCGACGATCTCCTGGGCGGTGCCGACCAGGTCCGGGGCGAACAGGATCCGCCGCTCACCCTGCGGCGTGAGGGTGCGTTCGCGGCGGCTGAGCGCGTACTCGCGATAGCGCGCCCGGGTGGCCGGATCGGCGCCGTCGAGTGGAACGACGACCCGTCCGAGCGCGATCCGGCCCGGCCGGCCGGCGGGCAGGAGACGGCGGTACTCCCTGATCAGTTCGAGCTGCGCGGTGACGAAGTCGTCGGTGCCCTCGCCCTGCACGACGTTGCCGGTCAGCAGGTTCAGCCCCTGCCCGGCGGCCCAGCGGATCGAACGCAGGCTGCCTCCGCCGTACCAGACCCGGTCGAGCAGCCTCGGGCTCTGCGGCTGCAGCCGTGGCCGCTGCACGTTGCCCGGCGAGTGGATGACGGTGTCCGGGCCGCCGAGGTACGCCCCGCGCAGGTTCGAGAGCAGCCGGCCGATCCGGCCGTACGACAGGTCGTAGGAATGCCAGTCGCCGTCGTGCACCAGATCGCCCAGCAGGTCGGCGTGCGGCATCCCGGTGCTGAAGCCCGGTTGCAGCCGGCCGCGTGAGAGTACGTCGACGGTCGTGAGGTCCTCGGCCAGCCGGAAGGGGTTCTCGTACCCGATCGGGATCACCGCGGTGCCCAGCTCGATGTGCCGCGTTCGCTGGCTCGCGGCGGCGAGGAACACCGCCGCCGATGAGACGCCGTGCTCCAGGTGCCGCTGCCGGATCCAGGCGCCGTCGAAGCCCTCGCGTTCGCCGTACTCGAACAGCCGCAGCGTCGCCTCGAGCCCTTCGTACGGGTCGTCGTCCGGATAGTTGCCGGGCGTGAGAAAGGACAGCGAGCGGATCCGGGTCATGTGTCGGCTCCCGCGACGGTCATGCCGGCTCCTCCCGTGGCCCGCCGGCCGGGGATGGCGGCGAGCAGCTCGCGGGTGTGGGGATGGGTGGGGGCGCCGAAGATCTCTTCGGCGGTGCCCGTCTCGACGACTCGCCCGTCCTTCAGCACCGCCACCCGGTGGGCGATCTGTCGTACGACGGCCAGGTCGTGGGAGATGAACAGGTAGGCCACGCCGATGTCGGCCTGCAACTCGGCGAGCAGCTCCAGCACCTGGGCCTGCACGGACACGTCCAGCGCCGACACGGGTTCGTCGCAGACGACCAGGTCGGGTTCGAGCGCGAGTGCGCGGGCGACGGCGACCCGCTGCCGTTGCCCGCCGGACAGCTCGGCGGGCCGGCGGCCGAGTGTCGAGGCGGGCAGCGCGACGCGGTCGAGGAGTTCGCGCGCGAGGGCGGTGCGAGAGGCGCGGTCGCCGACACGGAACGCCCGCAGTGGCTCGGTGATCACTTCGCCGATGGAGAACCGCGGGTCCAGCGAGGCGTAGGGGTTCTGGTAGACGAGTTGGGCGCGGCGCCGCAGCCGCCGCAGCGCCGCGCCGCGTGCGGTGGTGACGTCCTCGCCGTCGAACACGATCCGTCCCGAGGAGGGTTCCACGAGCCGGAGAATCAGCCGCGCCGTGGTGGACTTCCCCGATCCCGATTCGCCGACCAGCCCGAGTGTCCGGCCGCGGTGCAGGGTGAGGCTGACGTCGTCGACGGCCCGTACCGTACGCGCGGTGTCCCGCGTGTGCGGCAGCGGGAACTCCTTGACGAGGTGCTCGGCGGCGACCAGCGGGGTCTGGTCCGGAGCGGGGGCCGCCGGCAGGCGCGGCGCCCGGGTCACGGTGAGGCTCGGCGCGCTCCGCAGCAGCCGCCGCGTGTAGGCGTCCTGGGGATCGTCGAGGATCTGCCGGGCCGGGCCCGCCTCCACGACCCGGCCACGCGACATCACGACGATGCGCCGGGCCCGGTCGGCGGCCACGCCGAGGTCGTGGGTGATGAGGAGCACCGCGCTGCCCAGCTCACCGGTCAGGTGCTCCAGATGGTCGAGGATCCGGTGCTGCACGGTGACGTCGAGGGCGCTGGTCGGCTCGTCGGCGACGATGAGCCGGGGCGAGGCCGCGATGGCGATCGCGATCAGCGCGCGCTGCCGCATCCCGCCGGACAGCTCGTGCGGATACTGCCGGGCGCGTACCTGCGGGTCGGGCAGGCCCGCCCGCTCCAGCACGTCGACCGCGTCGAGCGGTGCCGTGCGGCGTGTGGCCAGGCCGTGCAGCCGTAGCACCTCGGCCACCTGCTCGCCGACGCGCTTGACCGGGTTGAGCGACACCGCCGGGTCCTGGGGCACCAGGCCGATCTCCGCCCCGCGCACGGCGCGCAGGCCGCGGTCGGAGAGCGTGGTGAGGTCCCGGCCGGCGAAGAGGACCCGACCGGCGTCGATGACGGCGTTGCCGGCGAGCAGCCGGGGGACGGCGTGTGCGGTGGTGCTCTTGCCCGAGCCCGACTCGCCGACGAGCGCGACGATCTCGCCCGGACGTACGTCCAGGTCGACGTCGCGCACGGCGGTGAGCCGGCCGGCGCGGGTCCGGTAGGAGACGGTGAGGCCGCGCACCTCGAGCAGCGGCGATCCGGTCATCGCGCCTCCCCGTCCAGCGCGCGGGCGATCCGGTTGGCGGCCAGGACCGTCGCCGCGATGGTCAGCCCCGGCAGCGCGGTGATCCACCAGGCGTTCGCCAGGTAGTTGCGGCCGTCGGCGATGAGCGTGCCCCACTCCGGTGCCGGTGGCGCCGCGCCGTACCCGAGGAAGCTCAGCGCGGACACCGCGAGGACCGCCGTGCCGAAGTCCAGCGCGGCCAGCACCAGCACCGGCCCGATGGCGTTCGGTAGCACGTGCCGGGCCAGCACGTCGTACCAGCGCACGCCGCAGGAGCGGGCGGCCTCGACGAACACGGCCTGACGTGTTCGCAGCACCTCGGCGCGCATCACCCGGGCGAACGTGGCCACGCTCGCCACCCCGACGGCGACCGCCACCTTCACCGTGCCGTAGCCGAGCGCGGTGACCAGCGCCAGCGACAGGAACAGCGCGGGGATGGACAGCAGCACGTCGACGAAGCGCATCAGCACGTCCTCGACCCATCGGCCGACGAACCCGGCGAGCAGGCCGATCAGCCCGCCGACGACGAAGGCGACCGCCACCGCGATGAGCGTCGCCTTCAACGACAGCGCGGCGCCGTGCACGACCCGGGCGTACAGGTCGCGGCCGAGTTCGTCGGTGCCGAACCAGTGCGCGGCGCCGGGCGGGTGGAACGCCTGCGACGGTGTCCCGGCGAGGGGATCGCGAGAGGTGAACAGGCCGGGCGCGAAGGCCGCCGCGAGTACTGCCGCGACCATGAGGACCGACAGGAGCAGTCCCGGACGACGCAGGAGGAACCGTCCCAGGCGCGCGAGGCCGAACCGGCGGTGGGCGGTCCACTCGCCGCCGCCCGGGCCGATGGGCACGCCCTGGGCGACCTCGGCCACGAAACGCTCGTCGAGTGTCATGTCAGTCTCCAGCGGCTGTTGCCGGCCATGACGATCCGTGGGTCGAGCAGGGGATAGACCAGGTCGACGGCCAGGTTCACGGCCACGAACACCAGCGATCCGAACACGATGACGCCTTGCACGACGGGGAGGTCCTGCGTGGACACGGCGCTCGCGGTGATCCGGCCCAGGCCGTTGCGTGAGAAGACGGTCTCCACGACGACGGAGTTGGCCATGAGCTGCCCGACGAGCACCCCGAGGACCGTCAGCGCGGGCAGCGAGGCGTTGCGCAGCGCGTGCCCCAGGTGGACGCGGGCCCGCCCGGCGCCCTTGGCCCAGGCCGTCTGCACGTACGGCTCGTTCAGCGCGGTGAACAGGCTCTTGGACAGCACCTGGGCGATCATCGAACCGCTCACGACCGCGAGCGTGACGGCCGGCAGAACCAGCCCCCGCACCCCGTCGTTGCCGAACGCGGGGAGCAGCCGGGCACGGAACGAGAGCAGCTCCACCAGCATCAACCCCACCCAGAAGGTCGGGACGGACACCCCGAGCGGTGGCAGCGACAGCAACGCGTGGCGCAGCCACCGCAGCGAGGTGTAGGTCGCCAGCAGCGCCAGCCCGCCGCCGAAGATCACCGCGAGCAGCAGCGCCGCACCGGCCAGCTCGAGTGTTTGCGGGAGCGCGTCGGCGATGGTCGAGGTGACCGGTCGGCCGGTGGCCACCGAGTCGCCGAAGTCGCCGCGCACCGCCTTGCCGAGGTAGTCGGCGTACTGGACCAGCACGGGCTTGTCGAACCCGTACTCCGCCTTGAGCCGGGCGAGCTGCGCGGCGTCCGCCGTCCCCTGGTCGGCGCCCTGACCGGCCATCGCGGAGACCGGGTCGCCGGGAAGGTAGTCGAGCACGAGGAACGACACCGTGTAGGCCGCCCAGAGCACGCCGATCGCCTGCGCGACGCGCCTGATCACGTAACGGCGCATCGTCTATCCGATCCAGGTGTCGTGCAGCTGGATGCGGCTCGACGCGTCGAAGTTCAGGTCGTGGACCTTCTTCGCCGCTCCGAGTTCGGTCTGTAGCTCCACGACCGGGACGGTGTAGTTATGCCGGACGATGTCCTGCTGTGCCCGCGCGACGACGGAGCTCCGCTTGGCGGCGTCGGCCGCGGCGGCCTCCTCGTTCAGGAGCCCGTCGAGCCCCGTCTTGGGCAGGTGGTAGAAGTTCGCCAGGCTCGTGGAGAACCAGGTGCGCAGGATGTCCGGGTCGGCGCGGGTGATGTTGCCCCAGAGCAGGTCGAAGTCGCCGCTCTGCTGGACCTGGACGAGCTGGGCGATCGGCAGTTGCTTGAGATCGAGCTGGACGCCGACCGCCTTGAGCTGTTGCTGGACCAGTTCGAGCGCGGGCTGGTTGGTGGCCGCGTTCGCGAACCAGGTGGCGGTCAGGTGCAGCTTCGCGCCGTTCTTCTGCCGGATGCCGTCGGCGCCGGTCTTCCAGCCGTCGTTCTCCAGCAGCGCCGTGGCCTTCGCCGGGTCGTGAGCGAGCAGCGGCCCGAGGTCGGTGTAGCCCGGTGTCGTGTGGGCCAGGAGGCTGGTCGCGGGCCGGGTTCCGGAGGGGAAGACGGTGTCGGCGACCTGGGCGCGGTCGATCGCCAGGCTGATCGCCTGGCGGACCTTCTCGTCGTTCAGCGGCGAACGCGCGTTGTTGGGACTGAGGCCGAAGACGATCCCGGGGTTCGCGCGGGCGAGCAGCCGGACGCCTGCGGCCTTGAGAGCGGCTTCGTCGGCGCGCCCCACACTGCCGATCGCGTCGACCTGGCCCGACTGCAGGCCGCCGGTCCGGACGCCCGACTCCGGGAGGACCTTGAACACGACCCGGTCGAGGTACGCCTCGCCCTGTTTCTTCCACAGCGACGAGCCCCAGGCGTACCCCTTGCGCCTGGTCAGCGCGATCTCCTGGTTCTGCGCGTACCGGGCCAGCGTGAACGGGCCCGACCCGACGACGCCCTGGCTGCAGCGCTGCTGCGGCGTCTTCCGGGTGCTGGACCCGGCCACGAGGCCGAGCGAGTGGGTGGCCGTGGCCTGAAGGAACTGGGCGTTCGGCTGCTCGAAGGCCACCTTGGCGGTGAGGTCGTCGACGACGGTCGTGCCGGCGTACCCGCTGAGGTAGCCCTCCGCCAGGATGCCGAGCGGGCCCAGCTTGGGGATCGCGTCGAAGTTCGCCTTGACCACCGACGCGTTCAGCGGGGTGCCGTCGCTGAACGTCACCCCGGGCCTCAGGCGGAACGTGAACGTCCGGGCGTCCGAGCTGACCTTCCAGCTCTGCGCCAGCCAGGGCACGATCTTCCCGGTCGACGGATCCTGGTCGGTGAGCGAGTCGACGAGCTGCCGGACGGAGTAGACGGTGTCGTTGCTGCCGACCTGCTGGGGGTCGACGCAGCCCGCGTCGGAGCCCACCGCGAAGGTCAGCGTGCCGCCGGACCGCGGGGGACCGGACGCCGAGGCGCCGCCGTCACCGGAACCGCACCCGGCCGACGTCGCGGCGACCGCCACCAGTACGGCGGCGGCCACTCCTGTGGTTCCTCTCACGGGAGAAAACTCCTTCTCGGTCAGCGCGGTTCCTACCGCAGCCGGCGGTAACCGCTGGCGTGGAAGACCAGCGGGGCGATGTCGGGGGAGGCGTCCAGAGCACGCGGAACACCACGATGTCGTGGTCACCGGACCGGAACTGCTGCTCGATCGTGCAGTCGAACCACGCGGCGGCATCTTCGATGAGCACGCAGCCGTCCGGGGTCGAACGCCAGGCGACGCCGGCGAAGCGGTCGCCGCCGCGCGCGCCGAGCCGCCGCCCGACGTCCTCTTGGTGGGCGCCGAGCACACTGATCCCGATGCGCGGCAGGTCGCGCAGCGCCGGCCAGGTCGTCGAGGTGTGTGCCACGCACACCGACACGAGCGGTGGACGCAGGGACACCGGGACGAAGGAACTCGCGGCGATCCCCGCCGGCCCGCCCCGGGCGAGGCCCGCCACCACCGTGACGCCGGTCGGATAGGCGCCGTAGACGCGACGCAACTCGACCTCGATCGCGGTCATGGGACCTCCTGCGCCGGAGGGGTGACCACAGGGCCGTGTCTCTCGCCTCGCTCGGTCATGCCCCGTGCTCCGGCGCCCGGTCTCGCCGTGTCGTCACGCGTACCATTCCTCGGCGAGCAGCCGGAACGAGCGAACCCGGTCGGCATGGTCGTGGGTGATGGTGGTGACGATCAGTTCGTCCGCACCGGTGACCCGTCGCAGTACCCGCAGGCGTTCGGCGACCGTCCGGGGCGAGCCGGCGAACTGCGTGTCGACGCGGTCCGCGACCAGCGCCCGGTCCTCCTCGCTCCAGTCGTGCGCCGCGGCCTCCTCCGGGCTCGGGAAGGGGATGGCCCGCAGGCCCTGGCGGATACTGCGCACCCACAGCCCGTACGGCGAGGCGAGCCGCCGGGCCGTCTCGTCGTCCGGCGCGACGACGACGTCGGCCGACACGAGGACGTACGGCTCGGCCAGCGTCGCCGACGGCTTGAAGGCCTCGCGGTAGGCGTTCACCGCCTCCAGTACGGTGGCCGGGCTGACGTGGTAGTTCGCGGCGAACGGCAGGCCGCGTTCCGCGGCGACCTGGGCGCTCTGCCCGCCGCTGCTGCCGAGGATCCACAGCTGCGGGTCCGCGCCCTCTCCGGGGATGGCGTGGGCCTCATGCCCCTCGGGCGACCGGTACTTCCCGGCCAGCAGGGCGGCGATCTCGTCCACCTGGTCGGCGAAGTCCGGTGACCGCGCGCCGGGCTGTTGCAACAGCGCGGCCGTCAAAGCCAGGAGCGGTGACTTCGCGAGCGAGGCGAAGGAGAACGGCGGTGGGATGAGGAGGCCGTCGACGACGCGCGCCTCCCGTATGGGCGGTGGTGGTGCGCTCGCCGCGCGGGCCATCTCGGTGCGCCGCTGTCCGGAGCGGCCCAGGCCGAGGTCGATCCGGCCGGGGTGCAGCGCGTCGAGGGTGCCGAACTGCTCCACGACCGCCAGGGGCGTCTGGTGGCCCAGCTGGACGGCGCCCGACCCTACCCGGATGCGTTCGGTGGCGGCCGCCACCAGGCCGATGAGCACGGCAGGGGCCGAGCTGGCCACTCCGGGGGCGAGATGGTGCTCGGCCAGCCAGTATCGGTGGTAGCCGGCCTCCTCGGCCTGCCGGGCCAGGTCGATCGTGTCGCGCAACGCGTCGCGGACCGTACCGCCCGCGACGACCGGTGCGAGATCCAGGATGGACAGGGGTACGGGCATGGTCACCTTCCGGCCGGGGCTGCGGGGAACGGCCTGCTGGGAATCTCCCGGCGGAGCACGGGAGCGATGTCGCTCTGGAAGAGTTCGAGTGAGGCTCGGTGCTGCCGGCTGGTCAGGCCGTCGCCGTCCGCCTGGATGTGCATGACCTCGTGACCGAACCGCTCGTGGTACCGGTGCACCTTGTCGATGATCTGTTCGGGGCTGCCGACGAGGATCGAGCCGCGCTCGACGGCGTCCTCGATCGAGTGGAACACCGGCTCGGCGCCGTACCGCCGGAACGTCTCCAGCCGCGCCTCGAAGATCGGCCGGTAGGTGTCCAGGGCGTCCTGGGACCGCTTCGTCGCGTAGTAGCCGGCGCTGCCCGCCCCGATGAGGACGTCCTTCGGGTCGTGGCCGTAGTGCGCCCAGCGTTCCCGGTAGTGGTCGACCAGCTCGGCGTACGGCTCGATCGGGTTGGTGACGTTCGCCGAGAAGAGCGGGTCGCCCCACCGGGCCGCGAGGTCGACCGACTCCTTGCTCGTGGCGCTGCCGTGCCAGATCCGGATCGGCCGCTGGAGCGGGCGCGGCCAGGTCTCCGCGTCGGTGAGCGACGGCCGGAACCGGCCGGACCAGGTGAACTTGTCCTCCCGCCACAGGCGGCGGAACAGCTCGTACGCCTCGCGGTTGCGGTCCCACTGGTCCTCGGCGGTGACGTGGAACAGCTTCGCCTGCGCCGCGCCGTTCCCCTTCCCGATCATCAGCTCGAGGCGCCCGCCGGAGAGGTGGTCCAGGGTGGCGTAGTCCTCATAGGCGCGTACGGGGTCGAGCAGGCTGAGCGTGGTCACGGCGGTGAAGAGCCGGATGACCGAGGTCCGCGCCGCGATGTGGCTCAGCACCACCGGCGGGGAGGAGGAGATGAACGGCCGCTCGTGCCGCTCTCCCACCCCGAAGCCGTCGAACCCGAGCTCCTCGGCGAGTACCGCGTTGTCGACCACCTCGCGCAGCCGTTCGGTGGTCGGCTTCCGTTCCCCTGTGACCGGGTCGGGGGCGTGCACGATGAGAGTGATCGCCAGGAACTTCAACGCGTCGCCTCCGCGTACCGGTTGGCCGGCCGGGGGAGGCCGAGGCGGCCGCGCAGGGTGCCCGCCTCGTACTCGTGGCGGAACACCCCGCGCCGACGCAGTTCCGGGACCAGCCCCTGCACGATCCCGGTCAGGTCGTGCGGGAGCGCTCCGGGCCGCAGCCGGAAGCCGTCCAGCCCCTCCGCGCGCCAGTCGAGGAGCAGGTCCGCCAGGTCGGCGGGCGTACCGGTGAAGACGAAGGCGTCGGAGGTGTACGGCGCGCCGTCCAGGTCGTCGAGCCGTCCCCTCCGCGCCTCGGCGATGCCCGTGCCATCGTCGAGGAAGACGACGAGGTCGGCGAAGATCTTCAGCGGTGCGCCGGTCCGGCCCGCGGCCGTCTCGGCGGCGCGGACCTGCCCGATGATCGTGGCCGTCCCCGCGCGGTCGTGCGGCGTCACGTACACCACGTCCGCTCCACCCGCCGCGAACTCGTACGGCAGTACGTCGTGGGCGAGGGCGGTGATCAGAGGCTGGCCCTGGGGCGGCCGTGGCGTGATCGACGGGCCCTTGACGCTGAAGAACGGGCCTTCGAAGTCGATGTAGTGCAGCTTGCCGCGGTCGACGAACCGGCCGGTGGCGACGTCGCGGATCTCGGCGTCGTCCTCCCAGCTGTCCCACAGCCGCCGGACGACCTCCACTGCGTCGGACGCCTCGGCGAACAGGCCGCGTACGTGCTCGGCGAAGACGGGATCGTTCCACGGGTCGCCCGTGAGCTCGGGGAACTCCCGGCGGCCGAAGTTGCGCGCGTCGCTCGCCCGGCCGGAGATCTGCGGCCGCCAGCCCGCCCGGCCGCCGCTGACATGGTCGAGCGTGGCGATCCCGATCGCGACGTGGAACGGCTCGGTGTGCGTGGTGCTCGTCGTCGGCACCAGCCCGATGCGTGCGGTCAGCGGCGCGAGCCGGGCCGCCAGCAACACGGCGTCGAGCCGGCCGCGGACCTGGTCGGTACGCCCGTCCGGCCCGTCGAGCCGGGAGGACTGCGGCCCGAGGGAGTCCTCGAAGGTGACGAAGTCGATGCGGCCGCGCTCGGCCTCGGCGACCAGGTCGGCCCAGTACCCGGCGGTGAACAGCTCACCCGGCCGCGCGTCCGGCGAACGCCAGGCCGCCGGATGCCAGCCGGCCCCGTCCAGCGCCACCGCGAGATGCAGTTCGGTCATGAATCCTCCTGGCCCGAGGGGGCGTGCGGCGTACGGGGGGCGCCGAGGCCGAGGTGGTCGCGGAGCGTGGAGCCGGTGTAGTCGGTGCGGAAGACGCCCTTCTCCTGCAGCAGCGGGACGACCTGGTCGACCAGGTCGTCGAGCCCCGCGGGCGTCAGGTGCGGCACGAAGATGAACCCGTCGGCGGCGTCCGTCTGGACGAACTCATCGATCTGGTCGGCGACCGACCGCGCGGTGCCGACGAAGGTCTGCCGCCCGGTCACCTCGATGACCAGCTCCCGCACGGTGAGGCCCTTCTGCCGGGCCAGCTCCCGCCACTGCCGGACCGTGGCACCGCGGTCACCGCGGAACTGCGCCCTCCCCTTGGAGACGCCCTCGCCGAGATCGGGCTCGATGTCGGGGAGCGGTCCGTCCGGATCGACGTGCGACAGGTCCCGCCCCCAGGTCGCCTCCAGGAAGACGATGGCGTTCTGCGGGCTGACCTGCGCCCGCCGGATCTCCGCCGCGCGCTCGGCCGCCTCCGCCTCGGTGTCCCCGAGCACATACGTGACGGCGGGCAGGATCTTCAGGTCGTCGGGCCGGCGCCCGTACTTGGTGAGCCGCGCCTTGACGTCCTTGTAGAACGCCCGGCCGTCCTCCAGCCTGCTGTGCCGGCTGAAGATCACGTCGGCGGAGGACGCGGCGAACTCCCGGCCCTGCTCGGAGTCGCCGGCCTGGATGATGACGGGGTGCCCCTGCGGCCCGCGCGGCACGTTGAACCGCCCGGAGATGCCGATGTGCCGCCCGTCGTGGTGGAAGGTCTCGATGCCTCCGGGCCGCACGAACTCCCCCCGTACGGGATCGGCGACGACGGCGTCCGGCCGCCAGGAGTCCCACAGCTCCCGGGCGGTCTGCAGGAACTCGGCCGCGCGCGTGTACCGGTCGGCCTCATCGAGGTATCCGCCACGCCGGAAGTTCTCTCCGGTGAAGGCGTCGAAGCTGGTCACGACGTTCCAGGCCGCCCGGCCGCCGCTCAGGTGGTCCAGGGCCGCGAGGCGGCGAGCCACCTCGTACGGTTCGTTGAAGGTGGAGTTGACCGTGGCCGCCAGGCCGAGGTGGGACGTGACCGCGGCGAGAGCGGACAGGACGGTCAGCGACTCCGGCCGCCCGACGACGTCCAGGTCGTGGATCCGTCCCTTGACCTCCCGCAGCCGGAGCCCCTCGGCCAGGAAGAAGAAGTCGAACTTCCCCCGCTCGGCCGTCTGCGCCAGATGAACGAAGGAGTCGAACGAGATCTGACTCCTGGACCGTGGGTCCGACCAGACCGTGGTGTTGTTGACACCGGGAAAGTGCGCCGCGAGGTGCACCTGCTTGCGCGCCATCGATAGCTTCTCCCTGTCGTGAGCGCCCAGGACGCGAGTAGTACCTGATCAAAAAGGTAGGAAAAGTTAGTTAGGTCGTCAATGCCTCGATGTCCGTCTTGTCCGCCTTGGGGTGCGTCGCTGGGGCTCAGGAGGAGCGGACCCGAGACCGTCCCGCCGCCGGTCACGTCACGGTGGTCGTCAGAACAGCCCGTTCGTCGGGGGTTCGGCGCCGGTGAGCCGGTAGGCGCCGATCACACCCGCCTTCCACGAGCGCGGATTGTGATTGGCCACCGTGCGAGCGTTGCGCCAGTGCCGGTCCAGGTTGTGGCGGCTCGCGACCGCCGAGCCGCCGCCGACGTCGAAGAGCAGTTCGGCCGCCTTCAGCGCCGACTCGGCGGCGAAGAACTGGGCCTGGGCGACCTCGACGGCCGCCACCGTCAGCGGCTCGGGCGGCGGCAGGGCGGTGGTGCCGGTGCCTTCCCGCCCGGCCGCCCACGCCCGGTTGATCGCGGCATCG
>NZ_JBHLZP010000173.1:0-15417 GCF_042429965.1 Actinoallomurus acaciae | reverse complement strand
CGCCCGCGACCGCGCCGGCCTGCGGCGCCTCGACGTGGCGGCGGCACTGCGCGGCCTGCTGCCGTGGGAGTGCGCGGCCCGGCTCGACGAGGTCGCGCCGGAACGCGTCACCGTACCCGGCGGCTCGCGGATCCGGATCGACTACACGGGCGAACGGCCGGTGCTGGCGGCCAAGCTGCAGGAGCTGTTCGGCTGGCAGGAGGCACCGCGCGTCGCCGGGGTACCCCTCGTCGTACACCTGCTGTCGCCCGCCGGACGCCCGGCCGCGGTCACCGCGGACCTGTCCTCGTTCTGGCGCGAGGGCTATCGGAGCGTACGTGCGGAGTTGCGCGGACGCTATCCACGTCACCCGTGGCCGGAGGATCCGGCCACGGCGGAACCGACCCGCCGTACCAACACCCGCCGCCACTGACGCACGCGAGAGCCGTGGATCGCACGACCGAAGAGGCACGTTGGCACGACAGGCTGGTCACATGCGCCAGGCCACCGACGGGAACTGGCACACCGCACACCTTCCCGACATCCTGCGGGCCGGGTATGGCGTTCGGGTGTTCGCACGCCTCGACGCCTCCGGATGGCACGCGGCTCGGCGTCCCGTTCGCCTGCGAGGGACGGGGGCGCCGACCCGTGTCGCCGGGGTGGTGGGAGCCGAGCAGGGGCCGTGGTCAGAGCAGCCGCTGCGCCTCGGCGAGGATCTCCACCACGCGCAGGCCGAAGCGTGCGTCGCACGCCTGGGGCTCGCCCGTACGTGCCGACTCGAGTAGTGCGTCGATCGCTCGGGTCAGTGCGGTCACGGCGGTGTCCTGGTTCTCCGGGAGCGACACGACGCCGGACTCGCCGCGGAACTCGGCCCGGTTGCCCGCCGCAGGTCCCGGCGCCGTCAGGCTGAGTGTTGCCGTGCTCGACGCGCCGCCGGTGTGTCGCAGGACCAGGTGGACCGTGTCGCCGGGGCCGGGGACGGCCGCCGCGACCTTCTCGACGTCGCCGAGCACCGGCAGCAGCACCGACAGGGCGTGCGGGCCGACGTCCCACAGGCCGCCCTTCTGCCGGCGCCAGGGTGAGTTCGCGAACGGGTTGTCCCCGCTGTCCAGCGCGCCCAGCCAGTCCGCGTGCCCGGTGAACCAGCCGCCGCGTTCCGCCTGCTCGTCGATCCACCTGGCCGGCTCGCCGGTGAAGCGTGTGGTGAAGAAGACGACCGACGCGACGCCCGACTCGGTGACCGCGTCCACGACCTCCCGCGCGTCCGCGACGTCCACGGCGAGCGGCTTGTCCACCAGCAGATGGCGTCCGGCCCGCGCGGCGCGTGCGGCCAGCGGCGCCTGGACGGCCGGGGGCAGCGCGATCGCGATCGCCTCGGAGTCGCCGATCAGGGCGTCCACGTCCGCGTACGGGCGGCCGCCGAACGTCTCGGCGATCGCGGCCGCGGCCTCCGGTCTGCGCCCCCACGTCCCGATGAACTCGACCTCAGGATGGTCGCGGAGCGCGGGCCCGTACGCGATCTCCGCCCACGGTCCGGTTCCCAGCAGCCCGATGCGCACGTCGCCGCCCTCTGTCGGAGTGGTATTCGCCGACAGCATGATTGATGCGCGGCGAAGGCGTCAAACCTCGACATGCACGCCGGAAACCGGTGATCGCCCTACTTTCCGGCGTCCGCGGTGAGGCCGGCCATGAGGAGATCGAGCAGCCGTCCGGCGAGGTCGCGCCGGTCCTGGTCGCCGGCGATGAGCGCGATGCCGCCGAGCGCCATGACCACGTCGGACGAGTCGAGGCCGCCGCGTACCGTCCCCTGCTCCTCGTTCTCGCGCAGCAGCAGGGCCAACGCGTCGATCAGCATGCCGCGCGTCTTCAGCCGTAGGTCGTCGTCGTTGGTCAGCACGGCGCGCAGCGACCCGGACATGCCGCGCTTGGTCGCCAGATAGTCCAGGAACCGCTCCATCCACACGCGCAGGGCGTCGACCGCGGGCATCTGCCGCAGGAGGTCGCCGGCGGACGCGCAGAGCCGGGCCGACTCGCTGCGGTACGTCGCCTCGACGAGGATCTCCCGCGTCGGGAAGCGCCGGTACAGCGTCCCGATGCCGACGCCCGCCTCCTTGGCGATCGCCTTCAGCGACGCCTCGGCCCCGTGCTCGGCGAACGCCCTGGCCGCGACCTCCAGGAGCCGGTCGTGATTGGCCTGGGCGTCGGCGCGCAGCGACCGGGCCGCCCCGTCGGATGAAGCCACGAGTGTCCTCTCCATGCCGTGATGCGTCTCGGCGCGACTTGCCATCCGGACCCGGCTCCGCTTACGCTCTCACGCAGAGAACCGGACCCGGCTCCGGTTATCAGTGTAGCGGCCGGGATGGACCTGCCGTCAGGGAGCGAAGCGACATGACCAGTACGCGGATCACGACGGGCTTCGGCGCCGAGTCGACCGCCTCCGACGTCATCGCGGGGGTGGACCTGACCGGTCGCCGAGCCGTCGTGACCGGTGCCTCGTCGGGCATCGGCGTCGAGACGGCTCGCGCTCTGGCCGGCGCGAACGCCGAGGTCACCCTGGCCGTCCGTGACGTCGAGGCGGGCGAGAAGGCCGCGGCCGCCATCACCGCCGCCGCCACCGGCCACCCCGACGTCACCGTCGCTCCGCTCGACCTCGCCGACCAAAGCTCGGTCCGCGCGTTCGTGGCGGGCTGGAGCGGGCCGCTGCACATCCTCGTCAACAACGCCGGCGTCATGGCCACCCTCGAGACGCGTACGGCCGAGGGCTGGGAGCTGCAGTTCGCCACCAACCACCTCGGCCACTTCGCGCTCGCCACCGGCCTGCACGACGCGCTTCGGGCGGCCGGTTCGGCGCGCGTCGTCGTCGTTGCCTCCGTGGGCCATGTCAACGGCGAGGTCCTCTTCGACGACATCCACTTCGCGCACCACCCCTACGACCCGTGGGCCGCCTACGCCCAGTCGAAGACGGCGAACATCCTCTTCGCCGTGGAGGCCGCCCGGCGGTGGGCCGGCGACGGGATCGCCGTCAACGCGCTCAACCCCGGCCGGATCTGGGACACCGGCCTGTCCCGCCACCTGCCGCCCGCACCCGCGTCGTTCGACCCCGGGGCCGCCACCGGCGTCTCGGTCAAGAACATCGAATCGGGCGCGGCGACCTCCGTCCTGCTCGCGGCGTCGCCGCTCGTCCAGGGCGTCACCGGTAGGTACTTCGAGGACTGTGAGGAGGCCGCGCCCTTCACGCCGGGCGTACGCCGCGGTGTGGCGGACCATGCCGTCGACCCGCGGAAGGCGGCACGGCTCTGGCAGGTCTCGCTCGACCTGCTCGCCGCCGCCCCGAGGTCTTCGGGAAAGACGGCGGTCGGCCCGCCGGGCAGAGCTTCAGGACGAGCCGGGAGCCGCGAGCACCGAGACAGGCGTCGGTATGCGTGAGGAGCGTCGACCCTCGTCAGCCGTGAAGGTCGGTCGGAGGTGCGGGGTGCACGTTCAGGGCCGTCAGTGCCTGCCGGACCCGCCCGCCCGACTCCGCCAGCGCGGCTCGACACTGCTGCACGGTCGCCGACACGCCTGAGTGCTGCTCCGCGAGCAGGTGGACCAGCGCGGTTTTCAGATCGCCGCACAAATCGAGCGCCGTCGTGCAACGGGTGTCGTCCGCTCCCGTGGCCTGGACGAGCAGCCGCACCATCCGGCCGCGCAGTTTCGCGTTCGTCGCTCGCATGTCGACCATGAGATTGCGGTAAGTGTGGCCCAGCCGGACCATGAGCGCGGTGGAGAACGAGTTCAGGAGCAGCTTCTGCGCGGTGCCTGCCTTGAGGCGGGTTGATCCCGTGAGCGCCTCTGGCCCCGTGTCCGCGACGAGTAGATAGTCCGCGAGTTTCGCCAGTGGGGCGTTCGGGTTCGAGGTGATGAGCGCGGAGGACGCCCCTGCCGCCCGGGCGGCGGTCAGTGCCGCGCCGACATAGGGGGTGCGGCCGGAGGCGGTCAGTCCGATCACCACGTCCGCGGCGGTCACGTCGGCGGTGTCGGCTCCGTCGATGTCGTCCTCGGCGTTCTCGACGGCACGCAGCAACGCCGTGGTGCCGCCGGCATGGTGAGCGACGACCACGCCGTCGGTCAGACCGAACGTCGGGAGCAACTCTGCCGCGTCGAGCACGCCGAGACGCCCGGAGGTGCCCGCGCCGAAGTAGTGCACCCGGCCGCCGTCGGCGACCCGGGCCGCGGCGTCGTCCACCAGCCCGGCCAGCTCGGGCAGTGCCGCGGCTACCGCGTCGGGGACGGTGCGGTCCTCGTCGTGGAGCAGACGGACGAGCTCAAGAGTCGGCACGGCGTCGAGTTCGGTGGTCCGGGCGTTGACCTGCTCGGTCGGGGACGCGACCCGGATTCCGGAGTGGTTCACGGATGGCCTTTCTCTGTGGGCTTCTTTCAGTGGGCTTCCCCACTGCGCGGCTGGGGCGTCGCCCGGGTGGCACGGCGGTCGACGATGGCGTGCCGGGTCGCCTCGAGCGCGGCGATGGCCTGGTCGTAGCGGCGCTGAGCGACCGCGGTGAACAGCACGTCGACCACGCTCAGCGCGGCGATCCGCGACGCCGTCGCTCCGGAGCGGAAGGTCGTCTCCCGGTCGACCGTGGTCAATAACACGTCCACCGCGGCGGCGAGCGGTGAGTTCGGTACGCCGGTCAGCGCGATCGTCCGGGCGCGGTGTGCGCTCGCCTCGCGGATGACATCGACGGTGTCAGGCGTCTCACCGGTGTGCGAAACGCCGATCGCGACGTCGGCCTGTCCGAGCAGTGCGGCCGCGGTCAGGGCCGCGTGAGTGTCGTGCCAGGCGTAGGCGATGATCCCGATTCGGTGCAGTTTCTGCTGCAGGTCGAGTGCGACGACGGCGCTCGCGCCGACGCCGACGATGTCGACTCGGCGCGCGCCCGCGGTGAGCGTGACCGCCTCGGCGAGTGCCGCCCGGTCGAGGCTGCGCGCCGTGTCGGCGATCGCCTGCTGGTCGGTGAAGGTGATGGTGTTGATGATCGAGTCGAGGTCGTCGTCGCGGCTGATGTCGCTCCCGACATGGCGGTTCGCCGCCCGCTCCTGCTCGCGTCCCGACTCTGCCGCGAGTGCGATCCGAAGCTCGCGATATCCGCGCAGCCCGAGCTCCTGGCACAGCCGCAGCACGGTGCTCTCCGAGGTCTGCGCGGCTCGGGCGAGTTCGGAGATGGTCTGCGTGGCGGCGTGCGCCGGCTCTCGCAGGATGTAGGTCGCGACTCGCCGTTTGGACGGAACCAGCGATGGCCGGAGCCCGCGCAGCGTGGTCAGCACATCCTGCTGCCGACCAGGGGAATGATCATTGGTCACGGCTACCCGCCCGTCCCGTCCGCTTCGCTCCGCATGACATGGCAGGCCAGCCGGTGCCGTCCGGACTCGGGCAGCATGAGCGGCTCGGCGGTACGGCAGCGATCTTCAGCCAGGGGGCATCGCGGGTGGAAGCGGCACCCCGATGGCGGATCGGCGGCGTCCGGAACCTCGCCGGTGACGACCAGGTCGGCCGGCGGAGCGTCGAGCCCTGGGTCGGCGATCGGCACCGCTGTCTGAAGCGCCCGGGTGTACGGGTGTGTGGGGGTGTCGGAGACGACGTCCCACGGTCCGTACTCGACGATCTTGCCGAGGTACATCACCGCGATCTGGTCGGCGAGGTGGCGCACCATGCCGAGGTCGTGAGAGATGAAGACGAAGGCCAGCCCCAGCTCACCGCGCAGCCGTGCCAGCAGGTTGATGATCTCTGCGCGAACCGACACATCCAGCGCCGAGACAGGTTCGTCCAGAACCAGTATCCGTGGCTGGACGGCGAGCGCCCGAGCGATCCCGATGCGTTGCCGCTGCCCGCCGGAGAGCTGGTGGGGGTACCGGCCGGCGGTCGATGCCGGCAACCCGACCGTCTCGAGCAGCTCACCGACGCGTTCCGTACCGGACGGCAGCCGGTGCACGGTGAGGACCTCGGCCAACGCGGCGCCGATTCGCTGTCGCGGATCGAGGGAGGCGTACGGGTCCTGGAAGACGAGTTGGATCCCGCGCCGCAGTTCGCGCAGTTCCCTTCCCCTGGCGCGGTCGATCCGGCGACCCAGGATCTCGACACTTCCGGAGTCCGGCCGTTCGAGCCGTGTCAGCAGCCGCGCGAGCGTCGACTTTCCGCAGCCGCTCTCCCCGACGACGCCGAGCACCTGGCCGCGCCCGACGCTCACGCTCACCTGGTCGAGCGCGTGGACCTCGCCGCGCCCCGGTGTGCGGTAGTGCTTGACGACGTCGCGGACCTCGATCGCGATCTCGCCGGAAGAGTCCTCGCCACCGGGCATCGGCCTGTCAGGCACGGGTGGTCACCCCCGCGGACGGCGCGCGCCATTCCTCTCGCGGCACCCAGCATGCGGCTCGTGAGCCGGTGCGGTCGATCAATGGAGGCTCCTCCGTGTCGCAGCGATCCTGTCGTTGGGCGCAGCGCGGCGCGAACGGGCAGCCGGGCGGGAGCGCGGAAAGCGCGACCGGGTTGCCACCGATCTGCGGCAACGGCGCCTGGTGCGGATCTCCTGGTGTCGGCAGCGAGCGCAGCAGGCCGTCGGTGTAGGGGTGGTGAGGGGCGGCGAACAGCTCGCGGGTCCGGGCCAGCTCGGTGACCCGGCCGGCGTACACCACGGCGACCCGATCCGCGATCCGCGCCACCACGCCGAGATCGTGGGTGATCCATACGACGGCGAGCCCGTACTCGTCCCGCAGCCTGGAGACCAGCCGAAGGATCTGCTGCTGGATCGTCACGTCCAGCGCCGTCGTCGGCTCGTCGGCGATGAGCACCTTGGGGCGGGGCGCGATCGCGCAGGCGATCAGCACCCGCTGCCGCATGCCGCCGGAGAGCTGGTGCGGGTAGAGCCTCATCAGTGCCCGTGGCGAGGGCAGGCCCACCTCGCCGAGCACGGTCACCGCTCGGTCGCGGGCCTCCTCCTTCGACCAGCCGTGTGCCTTCAGGCCTTCGGTCACCTGCTTGCCGATGCGCATCATCGGGTTCAGCGACGTCATCGGATCCTGGTAGACCATGCCGATCTCGGCACCGCGGACGGTGCGGCGCTCGGCCTCGCGCAGCGCCACCAGATCCCGGCCCTCCAGCAGGACCTGGCCGCTGGTGACGGCGGCGCCCGTCGGCAGCAGGCCGGCGATGCTCAGCGCGGTGAACGACTTACCTGAACCGGATTCGCCCACCACCGCCAGGGTCTCGCCGCGGTCCACCTCCAGGTCGACCCCGCGCAGGATCTCCAGCGGCCCGGACGGAGTGCGGATCGAGGTGTGCAGGCCCCGTACCGCCAGCATCGGTTCGCTCATGCGCGAGAGTCCCTTCGCGGGTCGAGTGCGCTGCGCAGTCCGTCGCCGAGGAGGTTGAGCGCTATCACCGCGATCACGATCGCGAGGGCGGGGAAGGCCAGCGTCCACCAGGCGGTGGCGACGGTGTTGCGAGCGTCGGAGACCATCAGGCCGAGGCTGGGAGTCGGTGGCCGGGTACCCAGGCCGAGGAACGACAGCGCGGACTCGGTGAGGATCGCCCAGGACAGCGCCAGGGTCACCTGCACGACGATCGGCGCGCTGACGTTCGGCAGTACATGGCGTAGCAGGATCCGCGGCAGCGGCGTGCCGAGAACCCGCTGCGCCTTGATGTACTCCGCGGTGCCGACCGCGAGTGTCGGCCCGCGCGATACGCGGGCGAAGATCGGGGTGTAGACGACGGCGATCGCGATCGCGGTGTTCTGCCACCCGCTGCCGAGGGCGCTGACGACCGCGAGCGCCAGCAGGATCGCGGGGAACGCGAAGAGAATGTCGACGAAACGGCTGACGACCTGGTCCACCCAGCCGCGGAAGAAACCGGCGCTGATACCGAGGATCGAGCCGATCACGGCCGCCGCCGCCACCGAGACGATCGCGACACGCAGTGACGTCCAGATTCCGACGGCGGCGCGGGCGGCGATGTCACGGCCGAACTGGTCGGTACCGAACCAGTAGCGGCTCGAAGGGCCCTGCAGCCGGGCGGCCGGGTGCTGCGCGATCGGGTCGTGCGGCAGCACTCCGAACGCGCCGAGCACGGCGACGACGGCGAGCAGCAGGATGACGATGAGGCCGATCCGCCCGTTGCGGTCCTGCCAGATCCGGGCGAGCAGCCATGAACGTCCGGGCGCGGTGGGGACGGAGCCGATGGGCTCGGCCACTGTGGGAAGCACGCTCATGAAACCTCCTCCGTCGCGGGAGTGACCAGGCGCGCTGTGCTTTCGCTCCGCTCGCTCATGCGGCACGCGTCCGTGGGTCGATCATCCGGTAGAGCAGGTCGACGAGGAGATTCACGAGTACGAACAGCACCGCGATGACCAGTACCGTGCCCTGCACCACCGGGTAGTCCCGGTTGGAGATGGCGGTGAACAGCAGGCGCCCCATACCGGGCAGTGCGAAGATCTGCTCGATGATCACGGTGCCGCCGAGCAGGTAGCCGAACTGGATACCGGTCAGCGTGACGATGGGGATGGTGGCGTTACGCAGGATGTGCGAGGTTCGGACCCTACCCGGGGACAGGCCCTTGCCACGTGCGGTACGCACGTAGTCGGCCTCGGCCATCTCGACATACTCCGATCGGGTCGTGCGCATCACGTTGGCCGCGAACGCGACCGCGAGCACGAGAGACGGATACAGGATCTGGCTCATGTTCCCCGACACCGAGCTGGTCAGCGGCACGAAGGTGCCGGTGTCGGGGAAATAGTGGAAAGCCTCGGCGAGGAGCGTCACCACGGCGGTGCCGAGTACGAACTCGGGGATCGCCAGGCCGACCAGCGACGCCCCCTGGGTGAGCGAGTCGGAGGCCCGTCCTGGACGGCTACCGGCGAGCACACCGAGCACCACGCCCAGGGCGGTGCCGATCAACGCCGACAGCACCGCGAGTTCGACCGTCACCGGCAGCGACGAGGCCACCAGGCTCGTGACGGACTTGCCGTTGGTCAGCGACAGCCCGAGGTCACCGTGCGCCACGCCCGAGATCCACGCCCAGAGCTGGGCGAACCAGGGCCGGTCGATCCCGTAGAAGTGCTCGAGCGAGGCACGCTGCGCCGGGGTCAGCGTGCCCGACTCGATGCCGAGCGAGGCGGTGATCGCGTTTCCGGGGATGGTGCGCAGCACGACGAAGACGACCACCGTCACCCCCAGCAAGGTGATCAGCGCGCCCAGGAGCCGCGACCCCAGCCATCGCCAGTTCAGCATCGGCTCGCCCCTTTCAGGACACGCTGGTCAGCGAGCGGAGCAACTCGTCCGGACGAGGAGTGAACCCGTGGACGCCCGAGCCGACCAGGTAGTAGTCATCCGAGCGGAACGTCCAGACCCATGGCGACTCGACCAGCAGCTCCTTCTGGAGGTTGCGGAAGGTCTCCTGCCGCTTGCCGCTGTCGCTGGTGGCGTTGCCCTGCGTGAGCAGGTCGGCCAGCGTCGAGGAGTCCAGGCCCGCGGGCTTCGCGAGGCTGCCTCCGGAGGTGAAGTAGCGCCCGTACATCAGGAACGGGTCATACGAGCCACCGTTCAAGGCGACGGCGGCGTCGTAGTCGGCCGCGAGCCACGCCGACACGTACGGCCCGGTGGACAGTTGCTTCAGCTGCAGGGTCACGCCGATCTTGGAAAGCTGCGACTGGATGTTCTGGGCCTCGGCGCCGGCGGTGGCGTACTCGCCGGTCTCGACGATGGTGGTGAGGGTGAAGCCCTTCGCGTAACCGGCCGCGGCCAGCATCGATCGTGCCTTGGCCACGTCACCCGGGGTACAGGGCAGGCCGTCCGTCGCCGAGTACGCGAAGGCCGGGCTGGTGATGGGGCCCGTGACGGCGCCGTCGCCGTAGGCCGCCGTCTGCATCACCTGGTTGCGGTCGATGGCGCAGCTGATGGCCTGCCGCACCTGCTGGTTCTTCAGCGGACCCTTCCGGCCGTTGAGCATCAGAACGTGGTAGGAGAGGGCCGGCTGCTTGGCGAGCGAGTACGTGTCCGACTTGCCGGCCTGGTGAGCGACTCCCGGGTCGGAGATCAGGCCGAGCTGGAACGCACCGGCCTTCATACCGGACAGGATCGACGACTCGTCCGGGATGACCCGGAACTCGAGTTTTTTGATCTTCGGTGCGCCGCCGTAGTACTTCGGGTTGCCGGTGAGGACCACCTGCTGGCCGGGGTTCCAGCCGTTCCAGGCGAATGCCCCGGTGCCGTTGGGCTTCTTGCCGACCGTCCCGGCGGAGATGTCCTTGGCGGACTCGATCGAGGAGTTCACCGACGCCAGCGAGTAGAGCAGCGACGCCGACGGCTGGGACAGGTGCAGCACCACCGTGGCGTCGTCAGGGGTGTCCACCGACTTGATCGCGATCAGGTTCGAGCGGGCGACCGCGCCGGTCTTCTGGTCGAGAATCCGCCGGATCGACGCTTTGACGTCGCCGGAGGTGAACGGCGAACCGTCCTGCCAGGTCACACCCGAGCGAAGGGTGAAGTCGACGGTCCGCCCGTCAGATGAGGTGGTCCACTTGGTCGCCAGGTCGGGTTGGATCTCGCCGGTGGAGCTGGTCTGGACCAACGTCGAGTAGACGAGTCCCAGCGTCTGCTGCGTCTGGAACGCGGTCGCCAGGTGCGGGTCGAGCTTGTCGATGTCACCCGTCCGGGCGACGACGAAGGTCGAGGTGCCGGACGAGGAGTTCTTCGAACCACTGGGTGAGCAGGCGGCCAGTCCCGCTACCGCGGTGGTGGCGGCGGCGGTGAGGGCGACGGAGTTGATCCAGAACCGGGCAGCGCCGCGACCGGACGGGGTGGGGGGTGTCATACGAGATCCTCCAGCAACGAGTTACGCAGAGGGTAATGGTTGACCTTAATGACAGACAACAGGTGAACGATTAACCTGATCCCGTGTCCGAAATCACCCGACTCACCACGGATCCCCTGGCCACTGCCGTCACCGACCTGCTGGGCGTGTCCCCCGACGCTGGCACCGCGCCGCCCGGCGCGCTCGTCGCCGTCGTCGAAGGCGAGCGAATCCGCTACGCCGCCGGAGGTTTCGCTCGGCACGGCGCGGCCGGGCCGCCGGTCGAGATGGGCTGGGACACAAGGACGGACGCCGGGTCGGTAAGCAAGATCATCGGCACGACGGCCGCGCTGATGGCGCTGGTGGACGCCGGCGAGGTCGCGCTGGACGCACCGGTCGCCCGCCACCTGCCGGAACTCGACCGGAACAGCACCGTGCGCGACATGCTCGAACACCGGGCCGGCCTGCGGGAATGGTGGCCGCTGTACCTGAACGGCGTCCGCGCCGACGAGGCCGTCTCCCTCGCCGCCCAGATGCCGCTCCGCTATCGGCAGGGCGAGGGACGACATTACTCGGACCTCGGGTTCATCCTGCTCGGCGAGCTGGTCGCACGCGTCGGCGGTGGTCTCGCGGCGGCCGTGGACGAGTTGGTGCTGCGACCGTTCGGGCTCACCGAAACGCGCTACGCCACGCCGGTGCCCGGCGGGCCGGTCGCCGCGAGTTCGAACGGCGACACCATTGAAAAGGGCATGATCGCGTCCGGCGTCCCGTACCCGGTCGACGGCGCCGTCAGCGACTTCGACGGCTGGCGCGACCATGTTCTGGTGGGCGAGGTCAACGACGGCAACGCCTTCCACGCGTTCGACGGGGTCGCCGGGCACGCCGGGCTGTTCACGACCGCCGCCGACCTCCTGCGTTTCGCGACGGGTCTGCTGCGCTGCCTGGACGGTGACGGGCCGATACGGCGCGACACGGTCGCCGGCTTCCTCACCGCCGGTGCCGACCCCGGTCAGGCGCTGGGGCTGCGGGTCTGGGACCGGGGCCGCGCCGTCGGGCACACCGGCTTCCCCGGAGTCGCGATCGCGGTACTACCCGAGCCCCGAGCGGCCGTCGCGATGATCACAAACCGGCTGCACGCGAGCGGCCCGCCCCGAGCGACCGAAAAGATGTGGCTGCGGGTACTCGCCGCGGCCGAGGCCCACCTGAGGAGACCGAAATGGACCTGACCGTCATCGGCATGCTCAGCGGTACGTCCTACGACGCGATCGACGCCGCCGCAGCCGACTTCTCGCTGGCCGGTGACGAGATCGTCTGTCATCCCCGAGGGCTGCACAGCGAGGTCGTTCCAGCCGAACTTCGGGCCCGGATAGCGGCCGCCCTGCCACCACACCCCACCACCTTGGAAGAGGTATGCCGGCTCGACACCGAGCTGGGCCGGCTGTTCGGCTCGGTCGCGGCGGCGGCCAACGAACACCTCACCGACGGTGCCGCGGACCTGATCGTCTCCCACGGGCAGACGGTCTTCCACTGGGTCGACGGCACGCATGCGCTCGGCACGCTGCAACTGGGCGCCGCGGGCTGGATCGCCGAGGCGACGGGAGTGACCACCGTCTCCGACCTGCGCACACGCGACCTCACCCGCGGCGGCCACGGTGCGCCGCTCGCCTCCACACTGGACGCGCTGCTAGTACTCTCCGACGAGGTGCGGCGTGGCTCCCTCAACCTCGGCGGCATCGCCAACATCACCGTCCGGGACGCGGACGCAAACGTGATCGCGTACGACCTCGGGCCCGCGAACGCCCTGATGGACAGCGCCGTCAGCGACGCCACCGCGGGCGCGGAGCGAATGGACGCCTCGGGGGTGCGGGCGGCACGCGGCACGGTGCACGCGGCGTTGCTCGATCGGCTGCTCGCCGAGCCGTACTACCGCGCCGCCCCACCCAAGTCCACCGGCAAGGAACTCTTCCATGCCGACTACGTGCGCGAAGCCGTCGGCGACCTGGAGATCGGAACCGACGACCTGCTCGCGACGCTTACGGAACTGACCGCAAGGCTCGTGGCCGACGCGTGCCGGACATACGAACTGGCCGAACTCGTCGTCGCGGGCGGCGGGGTACGCAACCCGACCCTGATGCGGCGGATCGCCGAATCGGCCGCACCGGTGCGCGTTCGCCCGGTCGAGGACTTCGGCCTGCCGGCACAGGCGAAGGAGGCATACCTGTTCGGCCTCCTCGGCTACCTCTCCGTGCACGGGCTCGAGGGAACCATCGCGTCGGCGACCGGCGCGCGCACCGGATCGATCCTGGGATCCCTGACACCGGGTGCGGCTCCGCTACGGCTACCGGAGCCGGCGACCGTACGGCCACGCCGGATGTACGTCAAATGATCGCCTATCGGGAGGCGGTCGCCGACGACCTGCCCGCGATGGCCGATATCTTCGTGGCCGCATGGCGGGCCGGGTATCGAGGGGTCGTGCCGGACGAGGTGATCGACGCCCTCGATGCGGACACCATCGCGACCGACCTGGCCGTACGTCTGAACGACCCCCGCCTCAAGACCGTGCTCGCCGTCGACGCCACCGGGCGGCCGGTCGGGTTCGTCCGCTACGGCGACGACGCCGATCACGCCGGCGAGGGCTACCTGGCCGCGCTCTATGTCCATCCGGCCGCGTCCGGCGCGGGCGTCGGGCGCGGTTTGCTCCACCGCGCGATCGACGCGATGCCCGGCGTGGATGTCAGGCTGTGGGTGTTCGAGGACAACGACAGAGCACGCGCGCTCTATGAGCGAGCCGGCTTCCGCCCCGAGGGCGCGCGGCTGACCGACCCGCGTTGGCGGACGCCCCAGGCCAGGTACCTCCGCCCGGGCCGTTCGAACACAGCACGCATCTCGCGCCTACGCGGTCCCGCCAGATCGCCCGGCTCATGATCCCCCGGGTGCTGACGTCGCACGATGAGCCGGGTCGGCCGTACTGCGACATCATCAGCACGCGGCGTTTCAGGCCGATCGCAACAGCACGGTCGCGGACCGCACGGCGGTCAAGTACGCGGGGCGCGTGGTGGAGGGGGCGATGGCCGACCTGTTCGCCCGGCCTTCCGATCCGTACACGGCCGGGCTGCTGCGTTCCATGCCCGCGCACCGTGGCGCCGCGCGCCCGCCGCTGACGCAGATCGGCGGGCTCCGGCCACCTGCCGCCCGGCTGCCCGCAGCGGTGTGACGTCCGCACGGCCACCGAGCCGCCCCCGCTCGACCGCGGGCCCCAGCGGGCGGCCTGCCACGTGTCCCCGGAGGAGTGGTCCGCGTGACCAACACGCGACGCTGACGATGGAGAACCTCGTCAAGCACTACAAGGGGGTCGTCCACGCGCTCGACGGTGTGTCCTTCACGGTCGCGCCGGGGGGAGACCCTCGGCATCGTCGGTGAGTCCGGCTGCGGCAAGTCGACGCTCGCCCGCCTGCTCGCCCGCCTGCTCGTCCGGCTCGAACACCCGACCTCCGGACGTGTCCTGCTCGGCGACACCGACCTGACCGCGCTCGGCCCGCGCGCGATGCGGCCGTACCGGCGGCGCGTCCAGCTCGTCTTCCAGGACCCGTACGCCTCGTTGCATCCGCGCCTCACCGTCGAGCAGACGCTGGCGGAGGTGCTCGGCGTGCACGGGCTCGCCGCGCGCGGTGCCGAGCGCTCCGCCCGGGTCACCGAGCTGATGGAGATGGTGGGGCTGCCGTCGCGGCTGCGCGACCGGTATCCGGTGCAGCTGTCGGGAGGCAAGCGGCAGCGCGTCGGCATCGCGCGCGCCCTCGCCGTCGAGCCCGACGTCCTCGTCCTGGACGAGACCTGTCGGCGCTCGACGTCTCCGTGCAGGCCGAGGTGATGAACCTGCTCGTCCGCCTGCGCGAACGGCTGAACCTGACGTACCTGTTCATCTCCCACGACCTCGCCATGGTGCGCCACATCAGCGACCGGGTGCTGGCGCTGTACCTGGGCAAGGTCGCGGAGGCCGGTCCGTGGCGCGAGGTGTCGGACGAGCCGCGGCATCCGTACGCGCGCTCGCTCCGCGACGCCGGTCTCGTACCGGATCCGTCACGGCGTACCACGGCGCCCGTGCTGCGAGGTGAGGTGCCGAGCGCGGACAGGCCGCCGGCCGGATGCCGCTTCCACCCTCGCTGCCCGGTGGCGGAGGACCGCTGCCGTACGACCGAGCCCGCCCTGCTCGAACCGCGGCCCGGTCACCAGGCCGCATGTCACGTCGCCGCAGATGAGGCGACCGTTTCTTCAGCATGACCACGGAGTTAAGAATGTTCGCCGCCGGATATAGCCCTTGATCGCCCCTGCGCGGTAATGTCCGCGTAACAGCGGTTAAATCTGGGTGAACTCTCAGACTTCGGCGGGAGCCGCACGATAAGGCCGGTTTCGGCGAAGGGAGAGAAGCCGAAAGCGGGAGGTCACCACCGCGTAACGAGGAGCCGCCCCCTGGCTCCGCGACGGCGAGGAGTGACCGATGACCCCGACCGGCTACGTGGCGAAGTCCGACACGTGGGTGGGCTCGGGGCGCGGGATGTTGGATGTGGGGGATTCGTTGGGTTCGGTGGTTGATGCGTTGTGTCATGGGTTGGCGGGGGTTG
>NZ_JBHLZP010000172.1:0-15629 GCF_042429965.1 Actinoallomurus acaciae | reverse complement strand
CCGCGAGCGCGGTCGCGGCCAGCCCCCAGCGCCAGCCGGCCAGATCGGTGACGAAGCCGGGCAACAGCCGCCCGGCCAGCCCGCCGACCGTGTTGCCGGCGATGTAGCGGCCCATCGCACCGCCGAGCGCCTCCGGATGGACCTCGTCCGCCAGATAGGCCATGGCGACCGCGGGGACGCCCGCGAGGGCGACGCCCTGCAGCGCGCGCACCGCGGCGAGCGCCGGGAACGACGGGCAGAGCGGGATCAGCAGGCCGAGCGGTGCCGCGACCGCCGAGGAGACCAGCATGACCCGCGTCCGGCCGAAGCGCTCCGACAGCGCGCTGACCGGGATCACCGCGAGGGCGAGCGTGCCGGTGGTGAGCGAGACGAGCAGGCTGGAGGTGGTCGGGGAGACGCGGAAGAACTGGGAGAGAGCCGGCAGCAGCGCCTGGGTGCAGTAGAGCGACATGAACGTCGTCAGGCCGGCGACGAAGAGCGCCAGGTTGACGCGGCGCAGGCCGGGGGAGCCGCGCCGGTGCCGTTCGGGGGCATGGCGGGACGGCGCGGAGGCCGGAGACGGGAGCACGCCTTCCACCCTGCGGGACGCGGGTCGATGCGTCCAATAAAAGTTCTGCCGGAAAGCTATGCTCGGCAGGCATGGATCTGGGAACGGTTCGCTGGTTCCTCGCCGTGGCGGAGATCGGCAACGTCACGCGGGCGGCCGAGGAGCTGCGCATCTCCCAGCCGGGCCTCTCCCGCGCGATCGCCCGGCTCGAACGCGAGCTGCACGCCCCGCTGTTCGACCGGGAGGGCCGTACGCTCCGGCTCAACGCGTACGGCGAGATCTTCCGCGTCTACGCCGAGCGGCTCGTCGAGACGGAGAAGGCGGCGCGGCGGGCGCTCGCCCAGGCCGCCGACCCCGAGCACGGCGAGGTCGGCCTGGCGTTCCTGCACACCCAGGGCACCGCGCTCGTGCCGGAGCTGCTGCGCGCCTACCGGTCCGCGCACCCGAGAGTGCGCTTCCGGCTGACCCAGGGCAGCGCCGATCACCTGGAGGCGGAGGTCGTCCGGGGACGCGCGGACATGGCGATCACCAGCCCGCGTCCGGAGGGCCTGGCCTGGCACCCGCTGACCGTCGAACGGCTGCGCCTGGCGATGCCCGCCGGCCACCGCCTCGCCGGCGCGCGCCACGTGAGCCTCGCCGACGTGGCGGACGAGCCGTTCGTCGTGATGCGCCACGGGTACGGCCTGCGCTCCATCGCCGAGGATCTGTTCCGCGAGGCCGGGATCCGGCCGGAGATCGCCTTCGAGGGAGAGGAGGCGACGACCCTGCGCGGCCTGGTCGCGGCGGGTCTGGGCATCGCACTGGTCCCGCCGGGCGACCCGGTGGCGGGGGTGGCCGAGCGCGAGCTTCCGGGCGCGCGGCGGACGATCGGCCTGGCGTGGGTGGCCGGGCGCACCCGCCCACCCGTGGTGGAGGACTTCCGCCGCTTCGTCATCGAACGCTCCGACCCGGCGCGCCCGCCTACCGGGTGAAGTAGCGGCGCGGGTTGTCCACCAGCATCGCGGCGATGTCCCTCTCGCTCACGCCGGCCGCGCGCAGAGCAGGCAGGACGTCGTCGTGGATGTGCTCGTAGTGCCAGTTCGGCATGAGCCGGTCCCGCAGCCCGGCGAAGTCGTCGCCGAACCAGTCGATCCAGCACATCGCGTCGTGGCTCAGCACCATCCGCTCGGCGTAGCCGCGCTCGCACAGGGCCACGATCGTCTCGACGCGTTCGGGGGTCGTGCGGAACGCGTCCAGGCCGAACCGGTCCATGCCGAGCAGCGCGCCCGTGTCGGCCAGCCGCGTCAGGTAGTCCAGGTCGCCCGAGTCGCCGCTGTGCCCGATGACCACCTTGGTCAGGTCGGCGTGCTCGGCGCGGAGCAGGTCCACCACCCAGCGGCCGGTCCGCTGGTGGGCGTTGGTGTGCACGGTGATCGGCGCGCCGGTCTCCCGGTGGGCGTAGGCCACGGCGCGGCAGACGCGTTCGACACCCGGGGCCGGGTCGGGGTGCTCGACGGCGCATTTGAGGAACGCCGCCTTGACCCCGGTGTCCGCGATGCCCTCGGCGATGTCGCCGACGAACGCCCGGCCGAGCGGGTCCGGGCTCTCGTCGAAGAGCAGTCCGGGCCCGCGGTTCGCGAACTGGATCGGCGCCTCCGTGTAGTGGTAGTAGCCCGTCGCGACGATGATGTTCAGCTCCGGAACCTGCTCGTTGATCCGCTGGATGCGGGGGATGTAGCGGCCGCCGCCCCACACCGTCGGGTCCACGAACGTGCGGACGCCGCGGGCCGCCACCGACCGCAGGCGCTCGATCGCGTCCGCGACCCGCTCCTCCTCGTCCCACCAGCCGGTGCCGTAGTTCTGCAGGTACTCCGGGTCGAGGAAGAACACGTGCTCGTGCATGAGCGTCGGTCCGAGCCCGGCGACGTCGACGGCTCCGCGTACGGTCTCGACCGTGGGCATGCGGCCTCCTCGATCCAGAGCTCAGTCCCGATTCTGAACCCCGGCCACCATTCTGCGAAGGCCCGCGAGCCACCGATCGTGATCGGAGGCCTTCCGGCGTACGTACTCGGCCACCTCCGGGTGCGGGAGGATCAGGAACCTCTCCGCCGCCAGCCCGGCGATCACCGCGTCGGCCACCTCCTCGGGCTCCAGCACCGTGCCCGCGGCGGCGACCGCCTTGGCCGCCAGGTGCCCGTCGAGGCCGCCGGTGAGCAGCGGCGTCCGCACGCCCTGCGGGCACAGCGCGCTCACCCGCACGCCCTGGTCGCCGTACGTCAGGGACAGCCACTCGGCGAACGCCACGGCGGCGTGCTTGGTCACCGCGTACGGGGCGTCGCCCGGCTGGCTCAGCAGGCCTGCCGCGGAGCACGTGTTGAGCAGGTACCCCTCGCCGCGTTCGAGCATCGAGGGAAGCACGGCGCGCGCGGCGTACACGTGGGCCTGGACGTTGACCGCCCACGTGGCCGCCCACTGCTCGGCCGTGGCCTCCAGCCCGGCCCCGGTGCCGATGCCCGCGTTGGAGCACATGAGGTCGATCGGGCCCAGTTCGCCGGCGGCGGCCTCGACCATGGACCGCACCTGGGACTCCTCGCCCACGTCGGTGCGGCGCACGACCGTACGGCACTCCAGCCCGGCGGCGACCCGGGCGGCGGCGTCTTCGTCCAGGTCGGCGAGGCAGATCCCGGCGGCGCCCTCGGCGGCGAACCGCCGGGCCAGCGCGGCGCCGATCCCGCTCGCGGCGCCAGTGATCACGATGTTCTTCCCAGTCACCCGCATGGCAGGAACGTAACATCTGTCACTAGGCTGAACCCGATTCGGGTATCAGCCTGAAAGCCTGGAGCGAGAGGCGGCAACATGGGACTGGAGACCGGTCTGGCGGGCAGAACCGCGCTGATCACCGGTGCGTCACGCGGCATCGGCAAGGCGACCGCGCTGGCGCTCGCCGCGCAGGGGTGCAACGTGGTCCTGTCCTCGCGCAAGCAGGACGCGCTGGAGGAGGTCGCGGCGGAGATCCGGGCCGCGCATCCGGGCGCCGGGGTGCTGCCCAAGGCCGCTCACGTCGCCGACGAGGACGCCGCGCGGGCCTGCGTGCGGGCCGCCGTCGAGGAGTTCGGCGGCGTGGACGTTCTGGTCAACAACGCGGCCACGAGCCCGTACTACGGCCCCATGGTCGACCTGGACGCCGCCCGCGCGACCAAGACGGTCGAGGTCAACCAGTTCGCCCTCGTCGTGTGGACCCAGCTCGTGTGGAAGCTGTCGATGGCCGAGCGCGGCGGGTCGATCGTCAACATCGCCTCGGTCGGCGGCATGGTGACCGAGCACGGCATCGGGTACTACAACGCGACGAAGGCCGCCGTCATCCACCTCACCCGGCAGTTCGCCATGGAGCTCGCGCCCAGGGTCCGCGTCAACGGCGTCGCCCCCGGCCTGGTGCGGACCCACCTGGCCAGGGCGCTGTGGGAGGAGAACGAGGCGGCGATCAACAAGTTCATGCCGCTCGGCCGCATCGGCGAGCCCGAGGACATCGCGAAGGCCATCGTGTTCCTGGCCGGCGACGCGTCGAGCTGGATGACCGGACAGACCATCGTCGTCGACGGCGGTGGCACGATCCGCCCCGTGATCGCCTGAGGAGGCCCGCATGTCTCGATGGGGACTGACGATCCCGCTCACCGGTGTGCCGCTCGCGCGGCACCAGAAGATCGTCGCCGAGCTGGAGGACCTCGGCTACACCGACGCGTGGTCGGCGGAGACCAACGGCACCGACGCGTTCACGCCGCTGGCCCTGGCCTCGCAGTGGGCGCCCGGACTCCGGCTGGGTCCGGCCATCGTCCCGGTCTACACCCGCGGCCCCGGCCTGCTCGCCCAGCAGGCCGCGACGCTCGCGGGCCTCGCGCCGGGCCGGTTCGTGCTCGGCATCGGGACGTCCTCGCCGGCGATCGTGCAGCGGTGGAACGGCATTCCGTTCACCGAGCCGTACCAGCGGGTCCGCGACACCCTCCGGTTCCTGCGCCGCGCGCTGGCCGGGGAGAAGGTCACCGACGAGGCCCTGAACGTCAAGGGCTTCAGGCTGGACAACGCCCCGGAGACCCCGCCGAAGATCGCGCTCGCCGCGCTGCGGCCCGGCATGCTGCGCCTCGCCGCCCGCGAGGCCGACGCCGCGATCACCAACTGGCTGTCACCCACGGATGTAGGTCAGGTGCGGTCCGAGGTGGGCGGGGAGAAGGAACTGCTCGCGCGGATCTTCGTCTGCCCGACCTCGAACGCCGAGGAGGCACGCGCCCTCGGCCGCTGGATGATCGCCGCGTACCTGACGGTGCCCGCGTACGCGGCCTTCCACGAGTGGCTCGGGCGCGGCGATCGGCTCGCCGCGATGAACAAGGCCTGGTCGGAGGGCGACCGTAAGGAGGCCCTGGCGGCCGTTCCGGACGACGTCGTGGACGAACTGATCGTCCATGGTTCGCCGGAGGCATGCCGGGAACGGATCCAGGAGTACGTCGAGGCCGGACTGGACACCCCGATCCTCGCCGTACTGCCCGCCGAGCGCGTCGACATGCTGGAGGCGGTGCGCGCGCTCGCGCCGTGAACGTGAAACGCGTCACCGGTCACGCGGCGGGCTGCGACGTTTGCGGGTCGTGATGCGGGGCATGGCAGGCGCAAGCACGGCCCGCGGTCGTGTCCATCACGGGAAACTCCGACAGAAGGAGCTGTTGACAGTGCTCACGCTGACCGACTCGGCGGTTCAGGTGATCCGTACCGTCACAAGCCAGCCCGAGCTTTCTCCGCAGACCGGGCTGCGGATCGCAACGCAGTCCGAGCCCGAGCAGGCGGGCACGCTGGCCCTCGCGGTGGCGGAGGGCCCCCAGGCGGGCGACGAGGTCGTCGAGGAACAGGGGGCTCGTGTCTACCTAGAACCGGACGCCGCGTCGATCCTCGACGAGATGACGCTCGACGCGAGCGTCGACGAGCAGGGAGACGTGACGTTCCGGCTCGCCGACAAATCCGTCTGACCGAACGAAGCCGATCGCCCCGGACCCGCCTGGGTCCGGGGCGATCGGCATTCTTCGGCCGTTAGGAACGCGTCAACGATGCGCCCGCGGGCGTGAAGGACCCGTACGCAGCCGCCTGACCTGCCGGTTTCGTCCCTACCGTCGATCACATGGACGTCATGGGAACGTTGACCGCCCCGGGCACGCTGGTGGCGCTGGTCCGTGTACGGCTGATGGGCGGCACCGAGCACGAGGTGTTCGAGAAGCACCTGCGCACCGACCCCGCCGTCGTGGACGCCTGGCGCCTCGCCGGTGACTGCGACTACGAGGTGCGGCTCAGCTGCCCGGCCCTCGCCGACCTCGACAGCGCCGTGAACGACCTGCGGAACGCCGGCGGTCACACCTCCACCACCCTGGTCCTGCACCACGTGGCCCTGGCCGACCGATGAACATCTGGCCCCTCACCGCCGATCCCGGGCACTCCGTGGGCGGCGTGTCCCTCACCGAGATCGCCGAGCGTTTCGGCACCCCCGTCTACGTCCTCGACGAAGAGCACGTACGGCACCGGTGCCGCGAGTACCGCAAGGCCCTCCGCCCGCACCGCGTCGCGTACGCGGGCAAGGCGTTCCTCTGCCGGGCCATGGCCCGCTGGGTGGACGAAGAGGGTCTCTGGCTCGACGTGTGCTCCGCCGGCGAACTCGCCCTGGCCCGGTCCGTCGGCTTCCCGGCGGAGCGGATCCTGCTGCACGGCAACGGCAAGACGCCGGCGGACCTGGCGGCCGCCCTGGAGTACGGCGTGGGGCGGATCGTGGTCGACTCGGCGGGGGAGGTGGCGCGCCTGGCCGCGCAGGCCGGCGACCGCCCGCACCCGCAGAAGGTCCTCGTACGGGTGACACCCGGGGTCGACCCGCACGTCCATCGCGCGGTGGCGACCGGGGTCGAGGACCAGAAGTTCGGCCTGTCCCTCGCCTCGGGCGCCGCCGCCGACGTCGTACGCCGCGTACTCGGCCAGCCCACGCTCGCCCTCGCCGGCCTGCACTGCCACATCGGCTCGCAGATCGGCGAGCCGGACGGCTACGAGACGGCGGCGCGGCGGCTCGTCGCGTTCATGGCGGAGATGGGCGGCCTGCCGGAGCTGGACCTCGGCGGCGGCCACGCGGTGGCGTACCGGCCGGACGAGCACGGCCTCGACGTCTGCACCTTCGCCGCCCGCGTGCTCACGGCCGTCGCGGAGGAGTGCTCCGTACGCGGGATCCCCGAACCGTCGCTGACCGTCGAGCCCGGCCGCGCGATCGTCGCGGCCGCGGGTGTGACCCTCTACCGGGTCATCGCCGTCAAGCACGGCGCGCGGACGTTCGTCGTGGTCGACGGCGGCATGAGCGACAACCCCAGGCCCGCCCTGTACGGCAGCCGCTACTCGGTCACCCGGGTCGGACGCCGTACGGGCGCGTCCGAGACTCCGGCGACGGTCGTCGGGCGGCACTGCGAGGCGGGCGACGTGATCGCCGCGGACGTGCCGCTGCCCGCGGACGTACGGCCGGGCGACCTGCTGGCCGTGCCGTGCACCGGCGCGTACCACCACTCCATGGCCTCCAACTACAACCAGATCGCCCGGCCGCCGGTCGTCGCCGTACACGGCGGGCGCGCCCGGCCGCTGGTCCGCCGCGAGACCCTTGAGGACCTGATCCGCCGCGACGTCGGCTGAGCTGCGGCCAGGACGGCGTGAAAAGATCGTCTGAGTCGAAGGATGAGGTGAGAGGAATGCAGCTGACCAAGCTGGGCCACGCCTGCGTGCGCCTGCGCAAGGACGATCGCACTCTCGTCATCGACCCCGGCGGTCTCACGCCGGAGGGCGACGCGATCACGGGTGCCGAGGCGGTGCTCATCACGCACGAGCACTTCGATCACCTGGAGGCCGAACGCCTGCGCCGCGCCCTGGCCGAGGACCCGCGTCTCACCGTCTACACGTGCCGGGCCGTCGCCGACATCCTGGGCGACGTCGGCGACCGCGTCCGTACGGTCGGGGAGGGCGACGCGCTCACCATCGCGGGCTTCGACGTCGCCGTCATCGGGCAGAAGCACGAGGTCGTCCACCCCGACGTGCCGCCGGTGGACAACGTGGGCTTCTTCATCGACGAGGAGGTCTTCCATCCCGGCGACGCGTTCACCGTCGCCCAGGCACCGACGCTGCTCGTCCCCGGCCAGGCGCCGTGGATGAAGGCCCCGGAGATGATCCAGTACCTGCGAGAGGTCGCCCCCAGCCGCGCGTACGCGGTGCACGACGGCCTGCTGAACGAGGCCGGCCTGGGCCTGCTGGAGAGCCAGCTCGCCGGCGAGGCCAAGCGCCAGGACGCCGAGTTCCAGCGTCTTAAGCCGGGAGAGTCCGTGCAGCTCTAGCCAGGTGTACTCGGCGGTGAGGTTGGTGACATGCCAGGACTGGTGGTTGATCAATGAGAACACCTCCGAGTGTGGTGGAGACAGCCGTCTTCACCCGTCTCGGAGGTCCTCATGGCCCACGCTGACGCTCGGCTGACGTCCCCACGGCCGCCGCCTGCTCGTCGAGCGTGTCCGCGACCACGGCCGTCCCATCGCTCACGTCGCCAAAGAACTGGGAGTCTCCCGGGGCAATGCGCGCACCGCTGAGTTCCCCCGCTATGACGAGCACGGCCGGGCTGGTCGATCGTTCCCGCCGGCCGCATCGCAGCGCTCCCCGTACCCTCGCCCGCAAAGAAGCGTACGTGCATACCGGCACCAGCAGCCGCGCGGGCCGGCGTTCATCGCCGCCGCCACCGGCGTGCCCGAACGGACCATCGCCCAGATCCTGCGCCGCCACCACGCCCCCGCCCACTTCAACGCCCACGGCATCGACCACATCCCACGCATCCTCACCGACAACGCCCGGTGCCACCGACGCAGCTGCGTGCTCTCGGCCTGTCGCCGACGCGTGTTCAGGCGGCCTCGCGGCCCGTGGCCTGCTTCGCGGTGGCGGGCCGTCCGGCGAGGGGGCCTGCGGTGAGTCGCTCGGCACGGATCAGTGTCCGCCGGAGGACGCCCGCGTGGGCGGCGTTCTCGTGGCGGCGTGGTGCCCACCAGAGGAGCGCCGCCGTGACCGCGCCGGTCAGCCCGTATGCGACCAGTGCGGTGACGAGCCCGCCCGTCAGGACGAGGACGGCCGCGACCGCGCCGGCCGGCGCCACGAGCGACGGAACGGTGAGCCGGGGCTCGGAGGCGGCCCGCCGGGTCCGCGGGTCGGACGGCCCCCAGGGGTCGTCACCGAGCGCGGACACGAGCGCCCGCAGCGGAGGAAGCGTCCACACCAGGGCCACGGCGGCGGGAACCACCAGCAGCGGAGCGGCGACCAGGGCCCGCGGCGCCGACACGAAGCCCCCCGCGAGGGCGGCGAACGCCCCGGCGACGGCCGCGACGAGCAGCACCACGCGAGTACGGGAGGCACTCCGCCGCACCGTCATCCGGCCCCGGCGCACGGCGAGCGAACAGATCTGAACGGCGACGACCGCCCAGAGCACGGCGACGGCCCACACGGCCGTGATCAGCGAAGTCATCGAGCTCATGCCTTGAGAATGAGCGCGCCCGGCGACGCGGAGAAGACGTTCAGGCTCATATCAGGGAAACCTAAGGGCTCGCCCCTGAGAAGTCGCTGGGGGCCGCCCCCGGCCCGTACTGCGGCTACCTCCACCCCGGCTCGGGCAAATTCAGGACCCCTCCGCTCGCGGCGACCAGCCCGCGAGAAGACCGACCGCACTCATCCACACCCCGTCCGCCGCCCTTCCAGACCCTGATGACGCGCTGGGACAATCGATACGGGGGGAGGCCCCGGCGAAGGGCGAAGCGTCCTGTTCGAGGGCGCGTCATCGCCGTTGAGTCGGGTCCCGTGAGTGGGGCGCGTTCGCCGAGTGAAAGCCCCGCCGAGCGGGTCATGGTCGGCGGGCCCGGGCCCGGGCCCGGTCGTCGGTCGTGTGCCGGGCCGTCGGGTGTGGGTCAGGTCTCCGGTGGGAGGCGCCAGACTTGCGGGAGGCCCTGACCCGCGTCGGTGTAGTCGTGGATCACTTCGAGGTAGCCCGCCATCCGTGCCTGCCAGGCGACGTTGACCGGGAGGTTCTCCAGGGCGGACAGCAGGGCCGCGTAGTCGTCGCAGTCGATCACATGGAACAGGTCCAGGCCGTCGCGCCAGATCGTCCAGTCGTGGGCGCCCGCCGCCCTGATGGCGGCCACGAGTTCCGCCGGCACCGACCGGTGGGCCTCTTCGTACTCCTCCTCACGCCCCGGTGCGAGGCGTGTGTGCAGCGCGATCCGCACCGATCCGTCCTCCCTCACCCGACATCGTCGGCCTGGCGGCGGGCCCAGTCCTCGACCGCGCCGATGTGGACGGCCGCCGCCACGCGGGCGCCGTCCGGGTCGCGTTCGGCCAGGGCGCGGTAGATCTGGTCGTGTTCGCTGAACGTCCGGGGGAACACGCCCTCCTCGCGGTACCCCCGCCAGACCCGGGCGCGGAAGGTGCGGCTGTTCAGGCCGCCGAGGATCGCCGCCAGCACCGGGTTTCCCACGGCCTCGGTGATGATCCGGTGGAACTCCAGGTCGTGTCCGACGATCTCCTCGGCGGTCGTGCCGCGCTCCATCGCGTTCATCTCGGCGCGCAGGCGGGCCAGGCCGGCCTCGTCGATGCGCGCCGCGGCCGCGGCGGCGGCCGCCGGTTCGAGGATCTTGCGGACCTGGACGAGGTGCAGCAGCGTCGAGCCGCGCGAGATCTCCGCCACGACGCCGAACGTCTCCAGCAGGTCGCCCGGCTCCAGCCGGGTGACGTAGATGCCCGCGCCGTGCCGGGCCTCCAGCACGCCCATGACGGTCAGCGCCCGGATCGCCTCGCGCATGGAGCTGCGCGACAGGCCGAGCTCGGCCGCGAGGTCGCGTTCGGTCGGCAACCGCTGCCCAGGCTCCAGCTCCCCGGTCGCGATCTTGACCTTGATCTCCTCGATCGCCCGCTCGGTAACCGTGGTCTTGGCGGCGGTCTCATCCGGCACCCGTTCCTCCGCTCCTGCGCCCGATCTGCATTCTGTACGAGCGTGACAGATCCGACCAATCCGCACAATGTAACAAGTCAGTAACAGGGTATTGCCAGGAGATCTGCGGTTGATGGTGTCATGTCCGTGTAAGAGGTCCGATGACTGAGTCAGAGGTCGGACCAGTGCTCGACCCAGGAAGGACGGCTCCGTGAAGCTGCTGCGTGTCGGACCGGAAGGCGCCGAACGGCCCGCGATCCTGGCCGAGGACGGGACGCTCCTCGACCTGTCCGGCGTGACCCGCGACATCGACCCCGCCTTCCTCGCGACCGGTCTGGACGACCTGCGGGCCGCGTACGAGGCGGGCGAGCTGCCCCGGATCCAGAACACCAAGCGGGTCGGCGCCCCCGTCGCGAGGCCCGGCAAGATCGTCTGCATCGGCCTGAACTACCGCGACCACGCGGCGGAGACCGGGGCCGAGATCCCGGCCGAGCCGATCATCTTCATGAAGGCCGTCAACACCGTGGTCGGGCCCGACGACGACGTCCTGATCCCGCGCGGCAGCGGCAAGACCGACTACGAGGTCGAGCTCGCCGTCGTGCTGAAGGGCCGCGCCCGCTACCTGGACTCGCCGGAGGAGGCGCGCGCCCTCATCGCGGGCTACGCGATCGCCAACGACGTCTCCGAACGCGAATACCAGCTCGAACGCGGCGGCACCTGGGACAAGGGCAAGTCGTGCGAGACCTTCAACCCGCTCGGGCCCCACCTCGTCACCGCCGACGAGGTGCCCGACCCGCAGAACCTCGGCCTGCGGCTCTGGGTCAACGGTGAGCTGCGCCAGGACGGCAACACCAAGGACATGATCTTCGGGATCTACCACCTGATCTGGTACCTCAGCCAGTTCATGGTGCTGGACCCCGGCGACGTCATCAACACCGGCACCCCGGCCGGGGTCGCGATGGCCCGCCCCGGCACCCCGTACCTCCGCACGGGCGACGTCGTCGAGCTGGAGATCGACGGGCTCGGCCGGCAGCGGCAGAGGCTGGCATGAAGGTCACCTCGCTCGACGTCCACGACGTCCGGTTCCCGACCTCACGCCGGCTCGACGGCTCGGACGCCATGAACCCCGACCCCGACTACTCGGTCGCGTACGTCGTGCTGCACACCGACACGGGCGCGGAGGGCCACGGGTTCTGCTTCACCATCGGGCGCGGCACCGAGCTGTGCGCCGCGGCGATCGAGGCGTACGCGCCACTCGTCGTGGGCCGCGAGCTGGACCCGGCCGACCTGGGGGAGTTCGCCCGGCGGCTGACCCACGACTCGCAGCTGCGCTGGCTCGGCCCGGAGAAGGGCGTCGTGCACATGGCCGCCGCCGCCCTGACCAACGCCGCGTTCGACCTGGCCGGGCGGGTGGCGGGCGAACCGGTCTGGCGGCTGCTGGCGAACATGCCGCCCGAGCAGGTCGTCGACCTCGTCGACTGGCGGTACCTCACCGACGCGCTGCGCCCGGAGGAGGCCCTCGACCTGCTCCGGGAGGCCCAGAGCGGACGGGCGGAGCGCGAGGCCTCGCTCCTCGCCACCGGCTACCCCGCGTACGCGACCACGCCCGGCTGGCTCGGGTACACCGACGACAGGCTCGTACACCTCTCCCACGAGGCGGTCGCGGACGGCTTCACCCAGATCAAGCTCAAGGTCGGCAGCGACCTGGACGCCGACGTACGCCGCATGCGCCTGGCCCGGGAGGCGGTCGGCCCGGACATCCGGATCGCGATCGACGCCAACCAGCGCTGGGACGTCGAGCAGGCCATCGCGTGGGTCAAGGCGCTCGAACCGTACGACCCGTGGTGGATCGAGGAGCCGACCAGCCCCGATGACGTCCTCGGCCACGCCGCGATCCGTACGGGCGTGCGCCCGGTGCGGGTCGCGACCGGGGAGCACGTCGCCAACCGGGTGATCTTCAAGCAGATGCTCCAGGCCGGCGCGATCGACATCCTGCAGCTCGACGCCTGCCGGGTCTCCGGCGTCACCGAGAACGTCGCGATCCTGCTGCTCGCCGCCAGGTACGGCGTGCCGGTCTGCCCGCACGCGGGCGGCGTCGGCCTGTGCGAGGTCGTCCAGCACCTGTCCATGTTCGACCACCTCGCGGTCAGCGGCTCCACCGAGGACCGCGTCATCGAGTACGTCGACCACCTGCACGAGCACTTCACCGACCCGGTACGGGTGCGCGACGGCCACTACCTCGCGCCGGACGCCCCGGGGATGTCGGCCGAGATCAAGGCCGAGAGCCGAGCCGAGTACGCCTATCCCGACGGCCCCGTGTGGAGGTCATGACGTGGAGTTCACCGGTATCAGAGCGCTTGTCACCGGCGGCGCGTCCGGCATCGGGCTCGCCACCGCGAACCTGCTGACCGAGCGCGGCGCGTCCGTCGCCTGCCTGGATCTGTCCGGCCCGCCGGAGCCGCTGTACGGGGTCAAGGCGGACGTACGGGACGACGCGCAGGTCCGTGCGGCGGTCGCGGACGCGGCCGGGCACCTCGGCGGCCTCGACGTCCTGGTCAACAACGCCGGCATCGGGGCGCAGGGCACGGTCGAGGACAACGACGACGACGAGTGGCGGGACGTCTTCGACGTGAACCTGTTCGGCATGGTGCGGGTGAGCCGGGCCGCCCTGCCGTACCTGCGCCGGTCCGAGCACGCCGCGATCGTCAACACCTGCTCGATCGCGGCCACCGCAGGACTGCCGAGCCGGGCGCTGTACTCGGCGACGAAGGGTGCCGTGCTGTCGCTCACCCGCGCGATGGCGGCGGACCACCTGCGGGAGGGGATCCGCGTCACCTGCGTGAACCCCGGAACGGCGGACACACCGTGGATCGGCCGGCTGCTGGAGGCGGCCGACGACCCCGAAGCGGAACGGGCCGCGCTGGAGGCCCGCCAGCCGACCGGGCGCCTGGTCAGCGCGCAGGAGGTCGCCGCGGCGATCGCCTACCTGGCCGGCCCGCTCGCCTCGGCCACGACAGGAACGGCGCTGGCGGTCGACGGGGGCATGGACGGCCTGCGACTGCGACCAGAGAAATGAGGATCGCGATGAAGCGGAAGACCCTCGCGGCCGGCGCCTCGCTCGCCGCCGCAGCGCTACTGGTGACGGCCTGCAACAACGACAGCGGTGGCGGCGCGGGAGGCGGAAAGGTCGTCGGAGTCGACTACCCTCGCTCGGACACCGATTTCTGGAACTCCTACATCAAGTACGTTCCGCAGTTCGGCAAGCAGCTCGGCCTGGACCTGAAGACCACCAACTCCGAGAACGACATCGCCAAGCTCACCGCCAACGTCCAGACGCTCATCGGCCAGGGGGTCAAGGGCGTCGTCCTCGCCCCGCAGGACACCGCCGCGGTCGCCCCCACCCTCGGCCAGCTCAAGCAGAAGAAGATCCCCGTCGTCAGCGTCGACACCCGCCCCGACAAGGGCGACGTCTACATGGTCGTCCGCGCCGACAACAAGGCGTACGGGGAGAAGGCCTGCAAGTTCCTCGGCGACACGCTGAAGGGCAAGGGCAAGGTCGCCATGCTGGAGGGCGACCTGGCCTCGATCAACGGCCGCGACCGTACCGACGCCTTCAACCAGTGCATGGCGCAGAACTACCGGAACATCAAGGTCATCGGCCTGCCGACCGAGTGGAAGGGCGACGTCGGGGCGAACAAGCTGCAGACGGCGCTCGCCGCCAACCCCGACATCAACGGGATCTACATGCAGGCCGGCGGCGTGTTCCTCGCCCCCACGCTCAACGTGCTCAAGCAGAAGGGCCTGCTGGTCCCGCCGAGCGACCCCAAGCACATCGCGATCATCTCCAATGACGGCATCCCCGAGGAGATGAAGGCGATCGCCGCCGGGCAGATCGACGCGACCGTGTCCCAGCCCGCCGACCTGTACGCCAAGTACGCGCTGTACTACATCAAGGCCGCCATCAACGGGCAGAGGTTCTCCCCCGGCAAGACCGACCACGGCTCGACGATCGTCGCGCCGCGGCCCGGCGTGCTGGAGGACCAGCTGCCCGCGCCGCTGGTCACCAAGGACGGGTCCTACCCGGGCTCGCTGAAGTCGACCGACCCCTCACTCTGGGGCAACCAGATCAAATGACGGCTCCCGGAGGCGCCGCGACCGGCCGTGAGGAGACGACACGGCCGGTCGCGGCGGCACACGCGATCAGCAAGCGGTTCGGGGTGACCGTCGCGCTGGATGAGGTGTCGCTGGAGGTGACCGGCGGGCAGGTGCACGCGCTCGTCGGCCGCAACGGCGCGGGCAAGTCGACGCTCGTGTCGGTCCTCACCGGCCTGGTGCCGCCGGACTCCGGATCGGTGGAGTTCGGCGGCGAGCCCGCGCCGCCGGTGGCCGACCGCGAGGCGTGGCGGAGCCGTGTCGCCTGCGTCTACCAGCGGTCCACCGTCATCCCGTCGCTGTCCGTCGCCGAGAATCTCTTCTTGAACCGGCAGGGGGCGGGGCTGATCTCCTGGGGCGGGCTCCGCCGCCGGGCGCGCGACCTGCTCGACGCCTGGGAGGTCGACGTCGACGTACGGGCCCCGGCCGAGCGGCTCGGCGTCGAACAGCGCCAGCTCGTGGAGATCGCGCGGGCGCTGTCGCACGGCTCGCGCTTCATCGTCTTGGACGAGCCGACCGCACAGCTCGACGGCAGCGCCATCGAGCGGCTGTTCGGCCGCATGCGCTCGCTGCGCGAGGCCGGGGTGACGTTCCTGTTCATCAGCCATCACCTCGACGAGGTGTACGAGGTGTGCGACACCGTCACGGTCATGCGCGACGCGCGGCACATCGTCACCTCGCCCGTGGCCGAGCTGGACAAGCCGGCGCTCGTCGCCGCGATGACCGGGGAGGCGACCGGCCTGATCGAGCCGCCCGCCGAACGCCCGGTGCCGCAGGAGGGCGCCACGCCGGCGCTGCGGGTCGAGCGCCTCGGCCTGCCGGACGTCTTCCACGACGTGTCCCTGACGGTCGCGGCCGGCGAGGTCCTCGGGCTGGCCGGGTCGGGCGGCTCGGGGAAGATGGCGGTCGGCGAGGCCATCGTCGGCCTGCGCCGCGCCGCATCCG
>NZ_JBHLZP010000171.1:1028-16666 GCF_042429965.1 Actinoallomurus acaciae | reverse complement strand
CGGGGCTGGGCCTGAGTGCGCGGCTGCGGGCGCGGCCGGGGCCGGGGGCCCTTCTCCTGCCGCGGCGGAGTCTGGTCCTCCTCGGGGAACAGCGGCGTCGGCAACGTCGCGACGTCGCGCACGGCCTCGTCCAGCCGCCGCTTGGTGTCCGGCAGCCGCGGCGGGCGGCCCCTCGCCGCGAACCCCAGAGCCGAGGTCAGGTCGCCGAACGCCGTACGCCGCCACGCACTGAGGTTCGGGATCCGCACACCGGTCAGGCGTTCGAGAAGGCGCAGGACCGAGGTGTGGTCGAAGGGCTCACGCGCGACCCAGCCGCCCATGGTCCACGGCGAGATGAGCAGGCACGGCACCCGGAACCCGCCGCCGATCGGCAGGCCGTCCACGAACTCGTCCGGCGTGCCCGCGGGCGGCACCGGGGGAGGGACGTGGTCGAACAGGCCGTCGTTCTCGTCGTAGTTGAGGATGAACAGCGTCTTCTTCCACACGTCCGGGTTGGCGGCGATCGCGTCGATCTTGCTCGCGACGTAGTCGGCGCCGGCCGCCGGCGTGTAGTCGGGATGCTCGGACTGAAAGCTCGTCGGGATGATCCACGAGACGGTCGGCAGCAGGTCGTTCGCGGCGTCGTACTCGAACTGGCCGGCCGCGTACGTGCGCAGGCCGTTGCGGAACAACGGAGACGCCGTGGGGGCGTTCTGGAACGCCGCGAAGTACTCCAGGACGTTGCAGCCGTAGTTGTCGATCTCCTGGTAGACCTTCCAGCTCGCGCCCGCGGCGGTCAGCGCCTCCGGATACGTCGGCCAGGTGTACGGCGCCGGGTCCCGGTTACGGACCACCGGCCCGCCCCGCGTACCACCCGGGTCGATCGTGGCGCTCATGTGGTAGAGGCGATTCGGCCAGGTGGGCCCCAGCACCGAGCAGAAGTAGTGGTCGCAGATGGTGAAGGACTCCGCCAGCGCGAAGTGGAACGGGATGTCCTCCCGCGTGTGGTACCCCATGACGTACGGGCCGTTCACGCCGTCGGCGGCCCGGTGCGCGGGCAGCCAGTTGTCCATCCTCCCGGAGTTCCAGGCGCTGTGCTGCACCGGCCACGCGTGGTTGGTCGAGGGGATCGCCTGCGCGTTGGTCGTCCGGGTGTCGAGGTGGAACGGCAGCAGGTAGCCGGCCGGGTTGACCGGGTCGGGCTGGTAGAACACCGGACGCCCGGTGCTCAAGGTGATCGCCTCCGGGTCGGAGAACCCCCGTACACCCGGAAGAGTTCCGAAGTAATGGTCGAACGAGCGATTTTCCTGCATCAAAATCACGACGTGCTCAATGTCGGCGAGTTTCCCCTTGACGTCATCAGGAGTGCCGGCCATCGCCCGCCGTACGTTCGGCGGCAGGAACTCCGCGGCGAAGGCCGCCGCAGCGATCGCGCCCGCCCTGCTGAACAGACGGCGACGGGTCAGGTCCGGCATCTGTCACGCTCCCCGTACGGTCGGAATCTCGAAAACCTCCACAGCAAAATGGCGCATGAAACGGGGCGCGCGCAAATCATCGTCGGAATGCCATGACATTTAATTCGAAAAGAGACGACAAATACGGTCATGCGTGTTCGGCCGCGGTGGTGACGCGGGTCACCCGCGGCTCCGGCCCGCGTCGTGAATAGCGCGTCCCATCGAGGGCAGGGCTGACAGCAGCGAAGGATGCTCCATAGACCCGTCAGGGGAGGTTCCGGCTCATGGCCACGCAGTTGCAGGGAAAGACCATCGCGTTCCTCGTCGCGCCGGACGGGATCGAACAGGTCGAGTTGACCGAGCCCTGGAAGGCGATCGAGCAGGCCGGCGGAACGCCCCGGCTCATCTCCACCAGGTCCGGCGAGGTCCAGGGGCGTGACCACCTGGAGAAGGCGGACACCTTCCCGGTGGACGCGACCGTCGATGAGGTGTCGGCCGACGACTTCGACGGGCTCGCGCTGCCCGGCGGGGTCGCCAACCCCGACTTCCTCCGGATGAACGACAAGGCCGTCGCGTTCGTACGCGCGTTCTTCGACGCGGGCAAGCCCGTCGCCGCGATCTGCCACGCGCCGTGGACCCTGGTCGAGGCCGACGTCGTACGCGGCCGGACCCTCACGTCCTGGCCGAGCCTGCGGACCGACATCCGCAACGCCGGCGGCACCTGGGTCGACGAAGAGGTGCGGATCTGCACGGCCGGCCCCAACACCCTGGTGACCAGCCGCAGGCCCGACGACCTCAAGGCGTACTGCCAGGAGGCGGTCGAGGTGTTCGCCTCGGCCTGACCCGCGGACCCGCCCGGGAGGGGCTCCCGGGCGGCCGGCGCCGTGTCCGGTTTCGGGCCCTACGAACCCGCACACCCTGTTCGGTCTAGACCATTGAGTGAACACCGGGCAACGGTGACCTGCACGAATACGCGTACTCGCGGGTAACTACTTAAAGTTGGAGATGTGAGTCGCCGAGCAAAGATCGTCAGCACCATAGGCCCCGCCTGCTCCAGCCCTGAGCGCGTCACCGCGTTGGTGGAGGCCGGCATCGATATCGCCCGGCTCAACATGAGCCACGGCACCCAGCAGCAGCACGAGGACGTCTACCGCCTCCTGCGCGAGGCCGCGAACACCAGTGGCCGCGCCCTCGGCATCCTCGCGGACCTCCAGGGTCCCAAGATCCGGCTCGGCACGTTCGCCGACGGCCCCGTACGCCTCACTCTCGGCGACGAGTTCACCGTCACCACCGAGGACGTGCCCGGCGACCGTTCGCAGGTGTCCACCACCTACGGCGGCCTCCCCGGTGACGTCGGCCCCGGCGACACGATCCTCATCGACGACGGTCGTGTCGTGCTCAACGTCACCGCGGTCGAGGGCCCGCGCGTCCGCACCCGCGTGCTCGTCGGAGGCATGGTCTCCAACCACAAGGGCCTCAACCTGCCGGGCGTCGCCGTCAGCGTGCCCGCCCTCACCGAAAAGGACGAGGAGGACCTCCGCTTCTCCCTCCGCCTGGGCGTCGACATGGTCGCCCTGTCCTTCGTGCGCACCCCCGAAGACGCCGAGCCGGTACGCCGCATCATGGACGAGGAAGGCCGGATCGTCCCCGTCCTCGCCAAGATCGAAAAGCCGCAGGCGGTCGAGCACCTCGAAGAGATCGTCGAGGCCTTCGACGGCATCATGGTCGCCCGTGGCGACCTCGGCGTGGAGCTTCCGCTCGAGCAGGTCCCCATCGTCCAGAAGCGCGCCATCGAACTGACCCGCGAGAAGGCCCGCCCGGTCATCGTCGCGACCCAGATGCTCGAGTCGATGATCAGCGCCCCGAGGCCCACGCGCGCGGAGGTCTCCGACGTCGCCGGGGCCGTCTTCGAGGGCGCCGACGCCGTCATGCTGTCCGGCGAGACCAGCGTCGGCGACTATCCCATCGAGTCCGTGCAGACGATGAGCCGCATCGTGTGCGCCGCCGAAGAGACGACGCTGCGCGCGACCCACTCGCTCGACCGCATCCCCGAGACCGTCGGCGGCGCGATCGCCCGGGCGGCCGCCGAGGTCGGCGCGACCGTCGGAGCCAAGGCGCTGGTGGCCTTCACGATGACGGGCGAGACGGCACGACGGCTGTCGCGATATCGCTCCCCGATCCCGCTGCTCGCCTTCACGGCCCGTCCGGAGACCCGCAGCCAACTGGCCCTGGTCTGGGGCGTCGAGACGTTCACGGTGCCGGAGGTCTACCACACCGACGAGATGGTGCAGCAGGTCGAGTCGGCGCTGCTGGAGATCGGCCGCTGTCAGAAGGGCGACCGGGTCGTCATCGTCGCCGGCTCCCCTCCCGGCACGGCGGGCTCCACGAACGCCCTGCGCGTCCACCGCATCGGCGACGCCATCGCCCAGGCCCGCCCGATCTGACCCCTGCCCGCACCGCCGGTCGAGTGCGGGGCCGCCCGGACGACGTCCGAGCCGACACCCCCGACACTGACCGGCGGTCGCTCGCGGGTATCACCGGCCACCCGCAGCACCGGCGCGTTCAGTACTTCGGCCCCACGAACTCATCCAGCCGCGCCACCGCCTCCTTCTTGGCGATCGAGATGTTGTTCCGGTTGGATCGCTTCCACTCGATGTCGAGCCGGTCCAGCGCGTGGGTGAACAGCCGCATGATGTCCGCGGATTCGTTCGTGAAGAAATAACGCGGGTACTCGTACCAGCGCTCGCCGCTCTTCAGCCGGTGCCGTACTCGGTTCGTCGAGCGGCTTCCGTCCGAGTGGATCAGCCCGCGGACGAATTCCTCGGTGAACTCCGAGACGGCCTCCCGTTGCCATGCCTCCAAACGGATGGGTCGGTCATGCTTCCTGCCGGGGGCGTGCTGGGGGAAGAGGCAGGGCCAGTGCTTGGAGTGGCTGTTGACCTCGGTGCATCCGGTCAGTTGGAGCAGGCGAACCCGGTTGTCCGGCCGGACGGCGCGGACGGCCTCGACGCACTCGTCGATGAGCCCCGGGTAGGCATCCGCACAGAAGATCCGCAGCGCCCAGACCTGCTTACCAGGGTCACTGACGGGGCTGACACACCCGTCCCCGAGGTAGATCCCGAGCAAGTAGGCGTATTTGTCCACATGTGCAGGAGTGGCAGGAGGTGACTCGCAGCGAGGGCATGTGCTTCGGGGAGAGTAGAGAGACTGCCCTCGATCGGTTCGTCGCTGCCATTCGCTGAGTGCCGATCGCGAAATACGAGTGCGCCTGCTTACCTCACTGACGGTCAGACCCTGGGCGAGGAGTTCTAACGCGCGAGAGCGCGTCCCGACGTCGTACATGCCACACAGTGTCGCGTCCGGCTACGACAAAACCGCCGTCCGAGACGGACGGCGGTTTCCTGAAATGTGCCCCGAGTGGGATTCGAACCCACACTGTGCAGGTTTTGAATCTGCGGACTCTGCCGATTGGTCTATCGGGGCTCTCTATGCGTGGACTAACCCACTTCGTCCACTTTAGTGGTCGTTCGCTACTAGAGCGACCGCGGTAGGTACGAGGATAGCGGGTCCGGGTACGCTCGTGCGCGTGACCGAGACCCCGCGCCGCGTTGTGATCGCCGAGGATGAGGCCCTCATCAGGCTCGACCTCAAGGAGATGCTGGAAGAAGAGGGCTACGAGGTCGTCGGGGAGGCCGGAGATGGCGAGTCCGCCATCCGCCTCACCGCCGAACACACGCCCGATCTCGTCATTCTCGACGTCAAGATGCCCATCCTCGACGGCATCTCGGCCGCGGAGCGCATCGCGGTGGATCGCATCGCCCCCGTCGTGATCCTCACCGCCTTCTCCCAGCGCGAGCTGGTCGAGCGGGCCCGGGAGGCCGGCGCCATGGCGTACCTCGTCAAGCCGTTCACCAAGGCCGACCTGGTGCCCGCGATCGAGATGGCGGTGAGCCGGTTCCAGGAGATCAAGAGCCTGGAGGCCGAGGTCGGCACCCTGGAGGAGCGCCTGGAGACGCGCAAGGCCGTCGACCGGGCCAAGGGGCTGCTGCAGACCGCTCGTGGCTGGACCGAGCCGGAGGCCTTCCGGTTCATCCAGAAGACCTCGATGGACCGCCGCATGACCATGCGGGCGGTGGCCGAGGCGGTCATCGGCGGCGGGCTGGGCCGGCCGCCCGCGGGCGACGCCGAGTGACGGCGCGTCAACTCACTCCCTGACAAAAGTCATCACCTTTGACGGCGCCGCGTGCCGCCGTCGAGGGCGTTTGGCCTGCTCCCGCACGTTCGGTGCCGGTTCAGTCAACTGTTCGACGGTTAGGGCACAAGTGAGTAACGAACTGAAAACACCCTGTCGAAGGGCTGTCCATCACGCCCAGCACATCGGTGTACTACTGCCCTGGCCCCCAGGAACCGTGAAAAAGCGCCAAAAGAGCCCAGATGATCGTCCTGGGGAGGTACCCGGCATCCCCCGTGCAAACGGTTACGGAAGGAAGTAGCGGCCTTGCGGAGCAAGACTGTGAAGTTCACCGGCGTGATCGCGGTGAGCGCGGCGTTGGCGCTCGGCGCGTCCGCCTGCGGAGACTCTGGCAGCGGTGGCAGCAAAGGCGACACCGTCACTATCGGCTTCTTGGGTGACCTGACCGGTGAGAACTCCGGCATCGTCATCCCGCCCAAGCAGGGCGCGCAACTGGCGTTCGACCAGTACAACGCGACGAACCCGAAGGTGAAGATCCAGTTCAAGACCTACGACAGCCAGGGCAAGGGCGAGCAGGCCGTGCCCCTGGTCAAGCAGGCGATCACCAAGGACAAGATCGCGGGTCTGATCGGGCCGACGTTCTCGGGTGAGTCCGCCCAGGCGGACCCGGTCCTGGAAGAGGGCAAGGTCCCCAACATCTCGTCGTCGGCCACCAACGCCGCGCTGGCCACCCACGGCTGGAAGTTCTGGCACCGGCTCATCGCCAACGACAACGTCCAGGGCGCCGGCATCGGCAACTTCATCTCCTCGAACCTGAAGGCCAAGAAGGTCTTCATCATCCACGACAGCTCCGAGTACGGTAAGCCGCTCGCCGAGACGGTGAAGGCGAACGTGGAGAAGGCCGGCGTCAAGACCTCCGAGGACGCGATCGACCCGCAGGGGTCGGACTACTCCTCGACGGTCAACAAGGCCAAGGCGTTCAACCCGGACGCGATCTTCTACGGCGGTTACTACGCGCAGGCCGGCAAGCTGGTCAAGCAGCTTCGTGAGGGCGGCGTGAAGGGCCGGTTCCTCTCGGGCGACGGTTCGCTGGACAAGGGCCTCGCCCAGGGCGCGGGCGGCACGACCGCCGACGGCACGATCATCGGCTGCCCCTGCCTGATCGACCCGACCGGGTCCGCGGGCGCGGCGAGCAAGAAGTTCGCGCAGGAGTACAAGGCCAAGTTCAACGCCGACCCGGCGATCTACTCCGCCGAGGCGTATGACGCGGCGACCGCGTTCATCGCGGCGGTGAAGGCGGGGAACACCACCCCGGAGAAGATCAACACCTTCCTGTCGACGATCGACCAGCCGGGCGTCTCGAAGCAGATCAAGTTCAGCTCGGCCGGTGAGCCGACCGCGACGGACGTCTACGTGTACGAGGTCAAGGGCAGCGAGCTGCCCCTCCTGGGCAACTCCAAGACCGCCACTGTCAAGTAATCCGTCCGCCGTAGGCGGGCTTACGTAATGCCAGGAGCGGGAGCGCACCACGCTCCCGCTCCTGCGGCGAAGGCGATCAACTTGAACAACCTCATCAGCCAGTTCTGGCCGTACACGATCGACGGGTTGTCGCTGGGCGCGATCTACGCGCTGGTGGCACTCGGCTACACGATGGTCTACGGCGTTCTTCGTCTCATCAACTTCGCGCATTCCGAGATCTTCATGATCGGCACGTTCGCCGTGCTGGGGATGCTTCATCTGTTCGGCATGCCGTCCAACGTGGGCGGGTTCGCCCTGGTCGGGCTGCTCGTCGTCCTGGCGGTCGCGGGTGCGGTGGCCTCGGGCGGCAGCGCGGTGATCCTCGAGTACGCGGCGTACCGGCCGTTGCGCCGTCACGGGGCGTCTCGCCTGGCGGCCCTGATCTCGGCGATCGGCGCGTCGCTGTTCCTGCAGCAGCTGTTCGCGCGCGTCGTCGTGCCGTGGGCCTTCGACCTGCCGAAGGAGAAGGGCGCGCTGCCGGTCCAGGGTCATTTCGTGGAGCGGTCCGACGTGATCCACATCGGCAGTTTCGAACTCTCCAACGACCGTCTCATCGTGATCGTCGGCGCGGTGCTGATGATGGTGCTGCTCGACATCTTCGTGACCCGCACGAAGCTGGGCCGCGGCATCCGCGCGACCGCGCAGGACCCGGAGACGGCGGTGCTGATGGGCGTCAACATCGACCGGATCGTGACCGCGACGTTCGCGATCGGCGGTGCGATGGCCGGTGTCGCGGCGGCGCTCTACATGCTGCGGTTCGAGGAGACCCGGTACGACGTCGGGTTCCTGCTGGGCATCAAGGCGTTCACGGCCGCGGTGCTCGGTGGCATCGGCAACCTGCGCGGGGCGCTGGTCGGCGGTGTGGTGCTCGGGCTCTTCGAAATGTACGGCTCGGCGATCTTCGGCTCGGAATGGCAGAATGTCGTGGCATTCAGCGTTCTGGTGCTGGTCCTCATGTTCCGTCCCACCGGAATTCTCGGTGAGTCTCTCCAACAGGCGCGCGCATGAACGATTCCTCTGGAAACCCGCTCACCCGAGTACGCGGCGCGTACTCCTCGGCGGCCGACTCGATTCGTGACCGCTGGTCGGGCGCTCCCTCATGGGCGCGCTGGGTCGTCTACGTGGTCCTGATCGTCCTCGCGCTGTTCCTGCCGGCGGACGGCATCGGCAGTTTCATGTCGCCGTACACCGACTGGCCGACGCTGCTGTTCTTCCCGATCGGCGGCTACATCCTGCTGGGCATCGGCCTGAACGTCGTGGTGGGCCAGGCCGGCCTGCTCGACCTCGGCTATGTCGCGTTCTTCGCCATCGGCGGGTACGCGATGGCGGTGTTCGGGGTGAAGTTCGGCTGGAGCTTCTGGGAGATCCTGCTCGTCGGCATCGCGCTGTCGGCGCTGTCGGGCATCATCCTGGGCGCCCCGACGCTGCGGTTGCGCGGTGACTATCTGGCGATCGTCACGCTCGGCTTCGGTGAGATCGTGCGGATCACCGCGAACAACACCAACTACATCGGCGGGCCGAACGGCATCGGCGGCATCCCGCATCCGCCGTCCCTGTCGGAGTGGACGATCCCGGACAACGGGCTGTTCGACGCGCTGGGCATCGGCGGTGTCCAGCCGTTCAAGTACGGCGCGCTGGACGGCAAGCCGTACTACTACCTGATGGTGCTCGTGATCGTTGTGGCGATCATCTTCGTGAAGCGGCTGGAGAACAGCAGGGTCGGCCGGGCGTGGGCCTCGATCCGCGAGGACGAGGACGCCGCCGAGCTGATGGGCGTGCCGACGTTCAAGTTCAAGCTGGCGGCGTTCGCGATCGGCGCGGCGATCGGCGGGGGGACCGGTGTCGTGTACGCCTCCCAGGCGGTGTCGATCATTCCGACGAACTTCCCGTTCATCCTGTCGGCGACCATCCTGGCGGCGGTCGTGCTCGGTGGTTCGGGGAACCTGCCCGGTGTCATCCTCGGGTCGTTCCTCGTGGCCTGGATCCCAGAGCGGATCCGTGGGCTGCAGGAGTACCGCGTCCTCGTCTTCGGCGGGGTTCTGGTGCTCTTGATGGTCTTCCGGCCCGAGGGTCTGTTGCCGTCTCGGCGCCGCAAGGCGGAGCTCCAGGAGGGCTCGGGAGGCATGGGATCCATGGGGGCCGAGGTGGCGGGTCCGGCCACCGTCGCAGCCGGTGAGGTGGGCGAATGAGTCACAGGGCGGCGAGTACCCCGGCGGGTGCCGAGAATCCCGTACTGGACCTTCGGCGCGTGACGATGCGCTTCGGCGGTGTGGTCGCGATCAACGGTCTGGACCTGACGATCGGTCAGGGTGAGATCTTCGCGTTGATCGGCCCGAACGGCGCGGGGAAGACGACCGTGTTCAACGTGGTCACCGGGGTGTACCGGCCGACCGAGGGCAGGGTGGTCTTCGCCGGTTCCCGGATCGACGGGCAGAAGCGGTTCAAGGTGACCAAGCTCGGCGTGGCCCGTACGTTCCAGAATGTCCGGCTGTTTCACAACATGTCGGCGCTGGAGAACGTTCTGGTCGGCGCGGACGCGAATCACCGTACGGGTCTGGCCGGGGCGGCGCTGGGGCTTCCCTGGCACCGCCGGGAGGAACGCCAGGGCCGGGCCGCGGCCGAAGAGATCATGGAGTTCGTCGGCATCGGGCACCGTATCCACGAGACCGCCAAGAACCTGCCGTACGGCGACCAGCGGCGGCTGGAGATCGCCCGGGCGCTCGCGACGGATCCGAAGCTGTTGCTGCTCGACGAGCCGGCGGCGGGGATGAACCCGACCGAGAAGGAGTCCCTGCAGGGGCTCATTAGGAAGATCCGCGACGCGGGACGCACCGTGCTGCTGATCGAGCACGACATGAGCCTGGTCATGGGCATCAGCGACCGGATCGCCGTACTCGACTTCGGCCAGAAGATCGCCGAGGGCCTGCCGAGCGAGATCCAGAACAATCCGCGGGTCATCGAGGCGTATCTGGGGGCTCCTGCCGATGCTTCTTGAGATCAGGGACATCCACGTCCACTACGGCAAGATCGCGGCTCTCAAGGGCGTGTCCGTCGACGTCGACGAGGGCGAGATCGTCACGCTGATCGGCGCGAACGGCGCCGGCAAGTCGACGACTCTGAAGACGATCTCGGGTCTGCGTCCGCTGTCGGCGGGGCGGATCGTGTTCGGCGGCCGGAACATCAGCAAGGTGGCCGGGCACAAGCGGGTGCTCATGGGCATCGGCCAGGCGCCGGAGGGCCGGGGGATCTTCCCGGGCATGACGGTCACCGAGAACCTGTTCATGGGCGCGTACGCGCGCAAGGGCGACGTCGAGAAGGACCTCAAGGAGGTCTTCGACCTGTTTCCCCGGCTGGCGGAGCGCAAGGACCAGGCCGGCGGCACGATGTCGGGTGGGGAGCAGCAGATGCTCGCCATCGGGCGTGCGCTGATGACCCGGCCGAGGGTCCTGTTGCTGGACGAGCCGTCGATGGGGCTTGCGCCCAAGCTCATCCAGCAGATCTTCTCGATCATTCAGGAGATCAACCGGCGCGGCACGACGGTTCTGCTGGTCGAGCAGAACGCGCAGCAGGCGCTGCAGATCGCGCACCGGGCCTACGTGTTGGAGACGGGAGCGGTGGTGAAGGCGGCCCCGGCCGCCGAGCTGCTGGACGACCCGCAGGTGCGCGCGGCCTATCTCGGAGGCGGAGCGGAGTCGGCGATCTGACCTCCCGCCGGGTGGTGACCGCCGCCCGGCCCAGAGCCCGCGCGGATGGTGCCCCGTCCGCGCGGGCTCTCATTTCAGCGGGATGTCGACGGGGTTCCGGGCGCCCGCGACCGGGGCGTTCTTGAGCTGGTCGCCCAGCCGGGACGACGAGGGGTCGCCGAAGACGCGCAGCGCCCGGACGGCGGCCTTTCGCGGCACGTCGAACCACAGGTCGAAGGCGCACAGTTCGTGGGACGCGATGGACTGCGTGCCGGAGACCCCGCGGGAGATCTGCATGGCGTCGGTGCTCGGCCCGTAGGTCTTCCCGTCCGCCGTGACGACGCGTTGCCGGCCGGGGGCGAAGTCGTGGCGCTCGCGGCCGTTGTTCACCATGAGGATCCGCACCCGTACGTACTGGCCGTGCGGGATCCAGCTTCCGTGTGAGCCGATGACCTCGCCGAGTTCGGTGCGGAGTCCGATGACGGTGTAGGTGACCTCACCGATCGCGGCGGTCCGGCCGGACAGCGGCGTCTCGCCGTCGTCCACCGGCTGCGGCGGGATCTTGTAGTGGCGGGGGGACGAGCCGCATCCGATGAGCACCAGGGCGGCGGACGCGAGCAGCGCCGCCGCGAGGCGTGAGGAGGCGGTCTTCGCGGGTCTCGGTGCGTCCTGGCCGGAGATGCTGGTTCGGTGCACAGCGCGACCGTAGACGAGGGCGCCGCCGGGCCGGATGGACTTCGCCGAATCGGGACCAGGACGCAATGAGCCCGGAGCGCCTTTGGTGCCGTGCCGCCGGTGAACCCATGCAGGCCTTCCCCGGCCCTGCACAGGCCCGGCGGTACGTTTTCTACTCAGCGCTCCGGGCTCTTACGGTGCAACGGTAGCGAGACTGGTGTGATGGGTGCAAAGTCTGGGGCATACCCGTTGGGCCTCGATCGGAAACGATTCGGCTACGAACGACGAACCCGCAGGTCACCGAGGGGTCACCGGAACGAGAAAATCTACGGCTGATCGCGGATCACACAAGTCAGGCGTGCGGTGCATACCCGCCGATCGCGGTCATCGCTGATGATGATCTCGTAGCTGGCGAGCGTACGGCCGCCGTGCAGCCGGGTCGCGACGCCGGTGACGTACCCCTCCGCGGCCGAGCGGTGATGGCTCGCGTTGATCTCGATGCCCATCGCGACGCGGCCGGGCCCGGCGTGCAGGACCGAGCCGACCGAGCCGATCGTCTCGGCGAGAACGCAGGACGCGCCGCCGTGCAGGAGGCCGTACGGCTGGGTGTTGCCCTTGACCGGCATCCGCGCGACGACACGTTGGGCCGACGCCTCGATGATCTCGATGCCCATCGACCTGGCCAGTCCCTCGTACGCGTTCAGATCGAGCTCGCCGGGCGCCACCGCGCTCGCGTCGTCCACGAAACCTCCCATGACCTTCTCGGCCTGCTCTGATTTGTCCTAGGCGAAGGCTAGGCTGCCTGCGTGGTGATGACGGAAGCGACCCCTGAAACTCCCCGCCTGCTGCTCCTGGACGGGCACTCGCTCGCGTACCGGGCGTTCTTCGCCCTGCCGATCGAGAACTTCTCCACGACGACGGGCCAGCCGACCAACGCCGTGTACGGCTTCACGTCGATGCTGATCAACGTCCTGCGGGACGAGGAGCCCACTCTCGTGGCGGTGTGCTTCGACCGGAGCGAGCCGACGTTCCGCCACGAGACCTACGTCGAGTACAAGGCGAACCGGCGCGAGACGCCGGACGACTTCCGCAGCCAGATCAGCCTGATCTTCGAGGTGCTCGACGCGCTGCGCATCCCGCGGCTGTCGGTGGCCGGATACGAGGCCGACGACCTGATCGCGACGCTGGCCACCCAGGCCGTCGCCCAGGAGATGGAGGTCTCGATCGTCACCGGCGACCGCGACGCCTTCCAGCTGGTCGGCGAGCACTGCACGGTGCTCTACCCGCGCAAGGGCGTGTCCGACCTGGCGCGCATGACGCCGGCGGCGGTCGAGGAGCGGTACGGCGTGCCGCCGGAGCGGCACCGGGAGCTGGCCGCGCTGGTGGGGGAGACCAGCGACAACCTGCCGGGCGTGCCGGGGGTCGGGCCCAAGACCGCGGCCAAGTGGCTCAACAAGTACGGCGGCCTGGACGAGCTGATCGCGCACGTCGACGAGATCACCGGCAAGGCCGGCGCGAACCTTCGCGAGCACCTCGGCGACGTCCTGCGCAACCAGCAGATCAACAAGCTCGACTGCGCGGTGCCGCTCGACCGGGCGCCCGCCGACCTCACGCTGGGCCAGTGGGACCGAGACGAGATCCACACGCTGTTCGACACGCTGCAGTTCCGGGTGCTGCGCGAGCGGCTCTACGCGACGCTGTCGGCGGTCGAGCCGGAGGCCGAGGAGGGGTTCGAGGTCGAGATGGCCCGGCCCGGCCCCGGCGAGGTGGCCGCGTGGCTGGCCGAGCACGCGAGCGGCGCCGGGCGCGTCGGCGTCGCGGTGACCGGCACCTGGGGGCGGGGCACCGGCGACATCACCGGCGTCGCGCTGGCCACCCAGGCGGGCGTGGGCGCGTTCCTCGACCCGGTGGAGCTGCCCGAGGAGGACGAGCGGGCGTTCGCGGCCTGGCTCGCCGACCCCAAGCAGCCGAAGGCCATGCACGACGCGAAGGGCCCGATGCTGGCGTTCGCGGCGCGGGGCATGGAGCTCGACGGGCTGACCAGCGACACGGCCCTGGCCGCCTACCTCGCCCTGCCGGGCCAGCGGTCGTTCGACCTGGGTGACCTGGTGCTGCGCTACCTCCACCGCGAGCTGCGCAAGGAGGCCGACGACAGCGGCCAGCTCACCCTCGACGGCTCCGGCGAGGAGGAGGCCGCCTTCGACCTGGTCGTACGGGCCCGCGCGGTGGTGGACCTGGCCGAGGCGCTCGACGCGGACCTGGAGCGCCGCGGCGCGGTGGCGCTGTTGCGCGACGTGGAGATGCCGCTCGTGGAGGTCCTGGCGGGCATGGAGCGGCTGGGCATCGCCCTGGACATCGACTACCTGGCGCGGCTGTCGGCGACGTTCGGCGGTGAGGTCAAGGCGGTCGAGGAAGCCGCGTGGGAGGCGATCGGCCGCGAGTTCAACCTCGGCTCGCCCAAGCAGATCCAGCAGATCCTCTTCGACGAGCTGGGGCTGCCCAAGACGCGCCGCACCAAGACCGGCTACACCACCGACTCCGAGGCGCTGACCAACCTCTTCGCCCAGACCGCCCACCCGGTGCTGGAGGCGCTGCTGCGCCACCGTGAGGTGGCCAAGCTCAAGAGCATGGTCGACTCGCTGATCCCGATGGCCGACGACCACCGGCGCATCCACACGACGTTCGGGCAGATGGTGGCGGCGACGGGGCGGCTGTCCTCGGCCGACCCCAACCTGCAGAACATCCCGATCCGCACGGCCGAGGGCCGCCAGATCCGCGAGGGCTTCGTGGTCGGCGAGGGGTTCGCGTGCCTGCTGACCGCCGACTACAGCCAGATCGAGCTGCGGATCATGGCCCACCTGTCCGAGGACGAGGCGCTGATCGACGCGTTCGGGTCGGGCATCGACTTCCACACGGTCACGGCGTCGCGCGTGTTCGACCTGCCGGCCGAGCAGATCGACGGTGAGCTGCGCTCGCGCATCAAGGCGATGAACTACGGCCTGGCGTACGGCCTGTCGGCGTTCGGCCTGTCCCAGCAGCTGCGCATCACGCCGGACGAGGCCCGCGGGCTGATGGAGGAGTACTTCGAGCAGTTCGGCGGCGTCCGCGACTACCTGCGCGACATCGTGTCCAAGGCCCGCCAGGACGGCTACACCGAGACCATCATGGGCCGCCGCCGCTACCTGCCCGACCTGACGTCGGACAACCGCCAGCGCCGCGAGATGGCCGAACGCATGGCGCTGAACGCCCCGATCCAGGGCTCGGCGGCCGACATCATCAAGGTCGCCATGCTACGAGTCGACCGCGCACTCCGCGAAGCACGCCTGCACTCCCGGATGCTGCTACAGGTCCACGACGAGCTGATCTTCGAGGTGGCCGAGGGAGAGCTGGACCCCCTGCGAGACCTGGTCGCCCGCGAGATGGGCGCCGCGTACGAGCTGCGCGTGCCACTGGAGGTCTCGATGGGCACGGGCCGCACCTGGCACGAAGCTGGCCACTGACCCCCGACCCCCCGATGCGGCCTGCCGGTTGGGGTTCGGGCGGGGTGGCGCTGGTGTTCGTGGCGGGGGTGAGGGCCTGTAACCGGTGATCCTCGCCCCGCTGATGCGGGAGCCGGGTGGGGTTCGGGCGGGGCGTTCGTGGCGGTGCGGGTGTGGTCGCTGTGGGTGGGGGATTGTTACCGGCGGCCCTTGACCTGCCGATGTGGGTGGCCCGGCTCGGAGCCTCCGGCCGCTCACCGAACTCGCCCTCGACCCGCCCCTGGAACCGGTCGAGCCAGGCTTATGGCCGAGGAGATGGAAGAGCTGGACCGTGGCACCCCAGGCGCGCACTTCCGTACCACCGGCCCGCGAGGGCCGCGAACATCGTGGTTTCGGTGGAGACGCTCGCGTCAGCCTGACGACCGGATAGGCGGCGACGCGCCCAGACGTACGGCACGGCGGTGCGAGCGGTGAGGGCCCAGCCCATGCGCCGTACGTCCACGCGCGCCGGCGGCCGGCTCGCCGAGCCTCCACGGTGGTGTGCCCGCCGCTCATGGATCCGGCACGCCGGCCCGGGCCGGCGACGGCCGTCCACCCGTAGGAGGCACGCCCCGATGGCGACGGACATTAAGGCGATCTCGCCTGAGCCCCGATCGGC
>NZ_JBHLZP010000171.1:0-837 GCF_042429965.1 Actinoallomurus acaciae | reverse complement strand
CGATCGGCATCCGCATCAGCGGGTCGAGGGCCACCGGTAAGGGTCCCCGCTCACAGGAGCCACATCTCGGCCGCCACGGACATCAAGGCGATCTCGCCTGAGCCCCGACCGGCACCCGCATCAGCGGGCCAAGGACCACCGGTAGCGGCCCCCGCCTACAGCAACCACACCTCCACCACCACGGACACCAACACCACCTCGCCCAAATTCCGACCAGCCCACCGCTGGGCGCTTGCGGGCACCACAGCCACCGCGTGGCGCAGTTGCGGGTAATGGCGCAGGAGCGGAGGAAGCGCGGCGAGCCACGCAAAGTTCTCGCCCGACGCGGCGGTGTCCCGCCAGGTCGGAGTGGATCTCATCGGACGGCGGCAAGCTCCACTGATCGATGCGATGCGGGTCCCCGGCGCGGTCACGGCCGTCGCGGGGCCTGGCTCTCGCGGGCCGGTGGTGTGGGGTGCGCGTCTGGGGCCCGTACCGCAACGGTGGTCTGTGCCTCCGCAGGCGTGGGCTCTGGCGGCTTCTGACGGCGGGCCGTCGGCCCCGTCACCGAGTCGGCCCGGTATGCACCTGAGCGATGCGACGTGGGGTGTGTCCGCCGCGTCGGTGTGAGTGCCCGGACGCGGCGGCGGCGTTCGCAGCGGGTCGTACGGGGTGTGCGTCTGAGGTGCCGCCGGAAGCGCCCGTACCGCAGTGGGTGGGTCTGCGCCCCCGTAGGCGCGGACGACGGCGGCTTCCGACGGCGGGTCGCCGCGATCCCGTCGGCCCCGTCACCGAGCCGGTGGCGTGCGGTGACCGGGCCGACGCTGCCGGGCCGACGCTGCCGGGCCGACGCTGCCG
>NZ_JBHLZP010000170.1:0-15638 GCF_042429965.1 Actinoallomurus acaciae | reverse complement strand
GAGTCGGCGCCGGCGGCGCGGTGACCGCCGCCCGGATCCGGCCACGGCCCGGCCGGCCCAAGGGCCTTGACGCCGCACGGCGGCTCTGCCGTACGGTCGGGCGGGGGCAGGCCGGCCGGAGGGATCACGGGTGAGACGGTTGACGATCGTGGCGGGAGTACTCGCCGGAGTCGTCGTCCTCGGCGGCGGCGCCTTCGCGCTGTTCCACGACGGGAAGCCGTTCACGGTCTCCGGCTACCGCGCCATGTGCGACAAGCCGCACGGCTTCAAGCAGGCGGCGGCGCGTTCCGCGGCGCAGCCGCACCCGGTCTTCGTGTACGGCTACTGGAACGTGCGCGAGGACCATCCGGAGGCGTTCGGCGGCGGCGCGCTCGACGTCTGGGACCCGGCCGATCCCGCGGCGGTCCAGCTGGTCGCGTGCGTCGAGGCCGCGGGCCGCGGCGGCTTCGTGAAGCGCTGCGACTACACCGCGCAGTCCGGGCCCGTCGACGGCCCGCTCGGCGGTCCCGGCGGGCCCACGGGCACCTACTCCGTCGACCTGTACAAGACCGACTTCCGCGTCACCCTGTACGAGGCCCGCACCGGCGCACGCGTCGCCACCGCGCGGTTCTCCGGCGACCGGTTCGGCGCGGACGACGACGAGAACGGCGGCTCCTGCCCACCGGCGACGGTCGTCCACGCGAACGACCCCCGTGGCAACGTGCGGGAGGCCACCCCCTACATCCGCCAGATCCGTGACGCCCTGACCCCCTACGTGACCCACTGACGCCCGCGCGGCGATCATGGAAGGATCGCCGCATGACGACCGCTGACGACCCCTTCATCGCCGTGTCGGACGGTGCGCGGCACCGTGCACTCGCCGAGCTGGCCGCGGTCGGCCCGGTGCACCACATGAGGCTCGCCACCGGCGCGGACGCCTGGGTCGTGACCGGCTACGCCGAGGCGAAGGCCGTGCTCACCGACCCGCGGGTGGTCAAGCGGGGCGCGTCCACCTCGCCGTACGGGGACGAGTTGCCGGCCGAGCTGCGGTCGGCCCTGGACTCCCACATGCTGAACACCGACCCACCCGAGCACACCCGGCTGCGACGCCTGGTGTCGGCCGCCTTCACCCGGCGGCGCGTCGAGGCGCTCACCCCGCGCATCGAGCGGATCTGCGACGAACTGCTCGGCGACCTGGAGGAGGCCCTGGAGGCGAAGGGCGAGGCCGACCTGATCACCGTGTTCGCCGCGCCGCTGGCCATCACGGTGATCTGCGAACTGCTCGGCGTGCCGCCGGGGTCGCGGGAGGACGTCCGAGGCTGGGCGGGGCCGCTGCTGGCGGGCCGGTTCGCCGGGTACGAGGCCTACCACCGCGCCTCGGCGGAGATGGTGGAGTTCTTGCGCGTGCTGCTGGCGGACAAGCGCCGCGCGCCGGCCGACGACCTGCTGTCCGCGCTGATCGCCGTCCGCGACGGCGAGGACCGGCTGACCGAGGACGAGCTGACCTCGATGGTCCACCTCCTGCTGCTCGCCGGGCACGAGACGACCGTCAACCTCATCGCCAACGGGATGAACGCCCTGTTCGCCGACCCCGCCCGGCTCGCGCTCCTGCGGGCCGAGCCGCAGCGGCTGCCCGTCGCGATCGAGGAACTGCTGCGCTACGACTCCCCGGCGCAGGTGCCGATCCCGTCCATCACCGCCGAGCCGATCGAGGTGGCCGGGCAGTGGATCCCGGCGGGGGAGAACATCGTCGTCGCGCTGCTGGCGGCCAACCGCGACCCGGCGCGCTTCCCGGGCCCCGGCGTGCTCGACCTGACCCGCGACGCCGGCGGCCACCTGGCGTTCGGGCACGGCGTCCACCACTGCCTGGGCGCTCCGCTGGCCCGGCTGGAGACCCGGATCGCGCTCGACGCGCTGCTGCGCCGGTTCGGCGACCTCACCCTCGCGGTGCCGGCCGAGTCGCTGGAACGGCTGCCGTCACTGATCATCAACCGGCTGGCGACCCTGCCGGTACGGCGGGGTCACTAAGAGCGACCGGCAGTAGGTCGCGAGAGACGGTCTGTGTTCTGGGGTGGCAGCGGAACGGGCACAGGCCTACGCGATCATGGAGTTCTCTACGCTCTGTGACCGCAAGGACGGCTGTGCCACCCTGGAGGCGTACGACCGCATGATCGGCCTCCGCCTCGATGAGATCTCGGTCGACGGCTGCATCACCAAGGCTCCGTGCGGTGGGGAGAAGGCAGGCCGCTCGCCCGTTGACCGGGGGAAGCAGGGAATCCCACATACGCCCCGAGTCGTGGCGGTCCAGCGGGTGGGTATCCACCCCGACCACCGGAGCACGCCTACCGCCGGGCGCTCTAAGCTCAGGGGTATGCCGGACACGCAGTACGAAGACCTGCTTCGCCACGTTCTCGACACGGGAGCCCGCAAGGGGGACCGCACTGGCACGGGCACGCGGTCGATCTTCGGTCACCAGCTGCGCTACCGGCTGTCCGACGGCTTTCCGCTGATCACGACGAAGAAGGTCCACTTCCGCTCGATCGCGTACGAGCTGCTGTGGTTCCTGCGCGGCGACGCGAACGTCACGTGGCTGCGGGAGAACGGCGTCACGATCTGGGACGAGTGGGCCGCGCCGGACGGTGACCTCGGCCCGGTCTACGGCGTGCAGTGGCGGTCGTGGCCGACGCCGGATGGCGGGCACGTCGACCAGATCGGCGAGGTGCTGCGCACGCTGCGCGAGAACCCCGACTCCCGGCGGATCATCGTCTCCGCGTGGAACGTCGCCGACATCCCGCGCATGGCGCTGCCGCCGTGCCACGCGTTCTTCCAGTTCTACGTCGCTGACGGCAGGCTCTCCTGCCAGCTGTACCAGCGCAGCGCGGACCTGTTCCTCGGCGTGCCGTTCAACATCGCGAGCTACGCGCTGCTGACGCACATGATCGCCGAGCAGGTGGGTCTCGCCGTCGGTGACTTCGTCTGGACCGGAGGCGACTGTCACATCTATGACAACCACGAGGAGCAGGTCCGCACGCAGCTCGCCCGCGAGGCGCGGCCGTTCCCCACGCTGAGCCTGAAGCCGGCGGACAGCCTGTTCGACTACACCTACGAGCACATCGCGCTCGACGGCTACGACCCGCACCCCGGCATCAAGGCACCGGTGGCGGTGTGATCGGGCTCGTCTGGGCACAGTCGGCGAACGGCGTCATCGGCCACGAGGGCGCGCTGCCCTGGCACCTGCCGGAGGACATGAAGCACTTCCGCTCCCTGACCGAGGGCGCGGCCGTGCTCATGGGCCGCCGCACCTGGGAGTCGCTGCCGCCGCGGTTCCGGCCGCTGCCGGGCAGGCGCAATCTCGTGCTGTCGCGCACGCCGCAGGAGGGTGTGGACACCTTCCCCGACCTGAAACGGGCGCTCGCCGCGGTGTCCGGGGACGTGTGGGTGATCGGCGGTGCAGAGGTGTATCGGGCGGCGCTGCCGTTCGCGGACCGGATCGTGGTCACCGAGATCCGGGAGTCCTTCGAAGGCGACACGCACGCACCGGACGTGGGGCGCCCGCCGGACTCCGTCGGAGCGTGGCAGGAGTCGTCGACCGGGCTGCACTACCGGTTTCTGACCTGGGGCTGAGGCCGGGCGCCGAGTCGTGGGAACCGGCCGGCCCGCGCCCAGCCATGGCGGGCGCGGGCCGACCGGTTCGCGCTCATTGAAACACGCCGGCCGGCGCTGTGATCACGGGTAGCTGGTGATGTTCACCGGCACCGTGTCGGTGCCCTGCGCGGCGGCACCGGTGCTGTTGATCACGTGGTTGATGACTCCGTTGCCGCCGAGCGACACCGTGAGCAGGTCGTGGAACTTCACGCCGGAGTTGTTCGGGACCTCGAAGCCGTGCTCGTCCACGATCGACGGGTCGACGTTGAAGTAGCAGTAGCTGCCCAGGCCCCAGCCCTCATGGCTGGTGACGTTGTCGGCCACCTTGTAGGCGGCGTAGCCGCGGGTGCTCCCGTTCATGTAGGCGGCCTGGTTCGGCGGGTCGTACGGCAACTCGTTCTGGAAGAAGATCGTCTTGCCGCCCTGGCCGTTCCAGACGACGTTGTACTTCTGGTAGTGCTCGACGAACAGGCCGTACGCCGTGACGTTCGCGCCGTTCACGATGAGCCCGGTGTCGGCGGTGTTGGTGGTCCAGCCGACGCCCGAGCCGTGGTCGGCGCGCCAGGCCCAGATGTGGTCGATGATCGCGTTGGCGCTGTTCACGACCAGGCTGTTGGTCGCCTTGCCCGCCCCGGCGCCGCCGATGCGGAAGAAGACGTCCTGGATCGAGGTCGGGTTGCTCGCGTGGCTCGCCGACGAGCCGCTCGGGCCGACCTGGAGCAGCACCGGCGAGTTGGTCGTCCCGGCGTCGAACAGCAGCCCGGCCAGCTTCACGCCGTCGACGTCGGCGACCGACATGGGTGTCACGCCGCCGTCCGGCACGATCGTGGCGTACCCGAGCCCGAGCACGACGGTGTTCGCGTGCGTCACGTTGATCGTCTGGCTGACGTGGTAGACGCCGGGCGTGAACAGCAGGTTCAGCCCCGAGTTCAGCGCGGCGTTGATGGTGGCGGCGCTGTCACCGGGATGGGCGACGTAGAACTGGCTCAGCGGGATCGACGTGCCGGGGGTCGAGCCGCTCGCCCAGGTGGTGCCGCGCGAGTTCGTGCGCAGGCTCGGCACGAGCACGTTGTAGTTACCGGCGCCGTCGACGTACAGGTAGGGCTTCTCCCGGGTCACCGGGCTGTTGGCCAGGACGGTGTACGGCGGGTTGGGGAAGCTCTGCGCGGGCGCGCCGACCACCCCGGAGAAGACCATGTTCCAGACCCCGTTGAGGTTGCCGCCGATCTGACTGTCCCGGGTGAGCCACTGCTGCTGGGAGTACGGCTGGACGGTGCCATCGATCTTGGAGTCGGCGATGTAGCCACCGCTGGCCCAGCCGTACCCGGTCGGTGAGAGGTTGAGGTCGCCGCGGACGTGGATGCGGCGGAACGGCGCCGCCTGCGCGACCGCCCAGCGGTCGTACCCGCCGGACGGGGTGATCGACAGGTTCTCCGCCGAACGCCAGAAGTTCTGCGTGGCGTTCCCGTTGAACCAGCCGGCGTCGACGGTGACCCCGCCGTTGATGTTCACGTCGTCGACGTTCCGGCCCAGACCGGCGATCGAGGTGTAGAAGCCGATGTTGGCGTTGACGTTGTAGCTGCCCGGCTTGAACAGCAGCGCGTACCGCTGCGAACCGAACTGGTTGCTCTCCTGCTGGCTGAAGACCGAGTCGAGCTGGCTCTGGACGCTGCCGCTCGACATCGACGGGTCGAAGACCTTGACGTTCGGCCCGAGGTCACCGCCGCCGGCCGGCGGCGGCGTGGTGCCGCCGGTCGAGCCGTACACCTGGAACTCCCACAGCGAGTAGCCGTACTGGGTCTGCCGGGCGGTGCCGTACATGCGGACGTAGCGGCCGGTGCCGCTGACGGTCAGCGTCTGCGTGCCGCCCGCGCCGGTGGTCGTGGAGTAGACGGTGCTCCAGTTGGAGCCGTCCGCCGACACCTGGATCTGGTACGCGGTGGCGTACGCGGCCTCCCAGTTGAGGACGACCTGGCTGATGGTGGCGGAGGAGCCGAGGTCGACCTGGAGCCACTGGGGGTCGCTGAAGGCGCTGGACCAGCGGGTGCCGGTGTCACCGTCCACGGCGGCGGAGGCGGGGGTGCCGGCGTTCTCGGTGGAGGAGGCGGTGGCGGGCCTGCCCTGGGAGAGCAGGGCGTCCGCCGCATGGGCCGGCCGCGGCGGTGCGACCAGCAGGACGGCGAGCGCCAGGACCATGGCCCAGAGGGCCGTCGCGGCGCGGGGGAGGGACAGAGATCTCATCGATCGTCTCCTGAGGGGGAGTGGAGACCGGACGGCTCTGGCGGGGCCCTTGGGTCTCCACACGGTCTGGGGCTTAATTCATGGCGTGATTAAACATGCGGAAAACAGACCCGTCAAGAGATCGAATGTGCTGGTGAATGGCTTCTTTATCGGCTTGATTAAAGCTGTGAAGTGGTTTACCTCCCGGGTTCCGGCGCTGACCTGGCGGGTCAGCGCCGGCCGTCATGCTGTACGCCCCGTCGCGTACCGCGATCCCTGAGGAGGCGGAGAGCCGGACGGACGGCCCGCCGCCCCCCTGGAGAACCTCGACCCCCGCTCCGTCAGCGCGAGTAGTACTCCACGACGAGCTGGACGTCGCACCGCACCGGGATCTCGTGCCGCTCCGGGAGACGTACGAATCGCGCGACCAGCTGCGTGTGGTCGGCCTGGAGGTATTCCGGGAGGTGCTCCGGCGCGTGCGCGCCCGCCGCGGCCTCCACGAAGGGCGGCATCCTCCGGCTGCGCTCGGCCACGGTGATTACGGAGCCGGGCCGTACGCGGTAGGAGGGGATGTTGACGCGCGCGCCGTCCACCAGGATGTGCCGGTGCGAGACGAACTGTCGGGCCTGGTAGATCGTGCGGGCGAACCCGGCCCGCAGCACCACGGCGTCGAGCCGGGTCTCCAGGTCGGCCAGCAGCGCGTCGCCGGTACGGCCCTTGCCGCGCGTGGACCGCTCGAAGGCGCGGCGCAGCTGCTTCTCGCTCACGTTGTACTGGGCGCGCAGCCGCTGCTTCTCCAGCAGCCGCGTCTTGTAGTCCGACGTCTGCTTGCGTCCGCGTCCGTGCACGCCGGGCGGGTACGGGCGGCGTTCGAAGTAGCGGACGCACTTGGGCGTGAGCGGGATCCCCAGGGCACGGGAGCGTTTGGTTTTCGGGCGCGAGCTGTTCACGGACGTCCTTTCGCAGACTAAGGTTAGGCTTACCTTACTTAGGAGGCTGGATGTCCGCCACCGATCACACCGCGGCGCCCGTCGCGGAACCGACCCCCGCCGAGCTGATCCGGTCCGTGCTCGCCGCGTCCCGGTCCCTGACCCTGACGACCGAGATGCATCGCGTCGACCTCGTCGGCCTGCACTCGCTGGAGACCCCCGGCCGCCTGCTGCTCAACGTGCCGGCCGGCAGCCACGTGGGCGCGGAGGTCGCCCGGGCGCCGGGCGGCGACCTGGCCGCCTCGCTGGAGTTCACCGACATCGCGCCCGTGTCGGTGCCCGGCCGGGTCCGTGCCCGGGTGCTGCTGGGCGGCTGGCTGGGCTTCGACCGCCAGGGCGCGAGCGAGGAGGCGCTGTGCTTCGAGACGGTGACCGCCGAGCTCCAGTACGACGGGGGGCGGTTCGAGATGGAGGTGGACGAGCTGGCCGCCGCCGAGCCGGACCCGCTCGCGGCGACCGAGGCGGAGCTGCTCATCCACCTCGCCGACGCCCACGGGGACGCCGTCGAGCTGCTGGCCCAACTGGTCGACCGCCGGTCCCTGCTCGGCGTGACCCGCGTTGACCCGCTGCGGCTCGACCGTTACGGCGTCGTCCTGCGCCTCTGCCGGGCGAACGGGCACCGCGACGTACGCCTGCCCTTCCCCACTCCGCTGCGCAACCCGGCCCAGGGCGTCCTGCAGATACGCGCCCTGCTGACCCAGGCGAAGGCCTGCGCTCGTCGTTCCCGGCGCTGACGATTCGGCCGGCGTCGAAATGATCCGCGGCTACGGTCTCAGACCATGGAGATCACAGCGGAGGCGACCGCGGAGCACCAGGTCATCACGCCGAGCATCCTGTACTTCGGGACGCCGGTCGTGCTGCTCAGCACCGAGAACGAGGACGGCACGGCCAACCTCGCGCCGATGTCGTCGGCCTGGGCGCTCGGCCAGACGGTGGTCCTCGGGCTCGGCGTGCACGGCCAGACCGCGCACAACCTGCTCGCACGTCCCGAGGTCGTGATCAACCTGCCGGCACCCGAACACTGGGCGGCCGTCGAACGGCTGGCGCCGCTGACCGGGCAGGACCCCGTTCCGCCGCACCAGCGGGGCACGTTCCGGTACGAGCCGGCCAAGTTCGACGCCGCCGGGCTGCGTCCGCTGCCCGCCGAGCTCGTCCGGCCGCCTCGCGTCGCCGAGTGCCCGATCCAGTTGGAGGCCCGCGCCGCCGAGGTGCGGACCGACACCACGGGCGTGTTCCTCATCGTCGAGGCGCACGTCCTGCGGGTCCACGCCGATCCCCGGCTCGTCGTGCCGGGGACCCAGCACGTCGACCCGGCGCGGTGGAGCCCGCTGATCTACAACTTCCGTCACTACTTCGGCCTCGGCCCCGAGCTGGGCCGGACCTTCCGCAGCGAGACGCCTGCCGTGCGGGCGTGACTCAGTCGACGATGGCCTGATAGACGAGCTGCTTCAACCGGGTGCGGATCGGGTGGGCGTTCGAGGGCAGCAGCTGGGTCAAGAAGACGACCGTCAGGTCCTCGGCCGGGTCGATCCAGAACGCCGTACTCGCCGCCCCGCCCCAGTTGTACTCGCCCTCCGACGTCAGCGACCTCGTCTTCGCCGCGTCCTCCACGACCGCGAAACCCAGGCCGAAGCCGACCCCCGCGTAGGAGACCTCGGCGAACACCGGGCGGCCGAACTCCTCCAGGTCGGCGCCGCCCGGCAGGTGGTTGCGCGTCATGTACGCCACCGTGCGCGGGCTCAGCAGCCGTACGCCGTCCAGCTCGCCGCCGCCCAGCAGCATCTGGCAGAACCGGTGGTAGTCGCCCGCACCGGAGATCAGCCCTCCGCCGCCCGACAGCGCGCGCGGCGGCCGGAAGGCACTGTCGCCCATGTCGAGCAGCGTGGCGCGGCCGTCGGGGCCCGCGTAGTACAACGACGCCATCCGCCCGGCGTCGTCCGCGCCGACGTGGAAGCCCGTGTCGGTCATCCCCAGCGGGCCGAAGATCCGCTCGGCGAAGAAGCGGTCCAGCGACTGTCCGGACACCACCTCGACCAGCCGCCCGAGGACGTCGGTGGCCATGGAGTAGTTCCACTCCGAGCCGGGCTCGAAGAGCAGGGGGAGCCCGGCCAGCCGGTCGACGGCGCCGGCCAGGTCGAGGCCGCGCGGCGTCGACCGGTCGAAGCCGACCGCGCGGTAGAGCTCGTCGACCACGCTGACGTGCTGGAACCCGTACGCGAGCCCGGAGGTGTGGGTGAGCAGGTGCCAGACGCGGATCGGCTCGGCCGCGGGACGGGTGATGGGGGACTCCGCCGTGCCCTTCTCATACACCCGCATGTCGGCGAAGGCCGGCAGGAAGCGGCTGATCGGATCGGTCAGCTCGAAGGCGCCCTCCTCGTACAGCATCATCGCCGCCACCGAGGTGATCGGCTTCGACATCGAGTAGATGCGGAAGAGGGTGTCGGTCTCGACCGGCGCGCCGGAGGCCAGGTCACGCACGCCGTACGCGGACAGGTGGGCGATCTCGCCGCGACGGCTGACCAGGGTCAGCCAGCCGGGCAGCCGCCCGTCGTCGACGTACGGGGCGAAGTGTGCGTCGATGCGGCGCAGCCGCCCGGCATCGAGGCCGACATCCGCCGGATCGCACGTCACCTTCAGCTCGCCGCTCATCGGCCCCTCCGTTGGTCGCGGAAGCGGTTTTTTAGAACGTCATTCTAGGGTAGAGCGACGGATGCGGGGAGGTAGCATGGCCTCGCATTGATGGGGAGTTAGTGCGGATAACGAGGTTATTGCGGTGACGGCTGGAAGCATTGTGCGGTTCGACGAGGTTCGCGGATACGGTTTCATCGCCCCGGAGGGCGGCGGGGAGGACGTCTTCGTCCACGCCAACGACCTCATGGCGGACAAATCGCAGTTCAAGGTCGGTTCCAGGGTCGAGTTCGACATCTCCGAGGGCGACCGCGGCCTGAAGGCGTCCACCGTGCGCCTCGTGCGGCAGTCCACCCCGGCGGCGCGCCGCGCGGACCTGCCGGACGCCGACGAGCTGTGCGACGTGCTGTCGGCGAGCGAGTTCACCCAGGACGTCACCGAAGTGCTCCTCCGCGTACCCAGCCTGACCGGCGAACAGATCCTCCAGCTGCGCAGGAACCTGCTGGAGCTGGCCCGCGACCGCGGCTGGGTCGACTCCTGACCACGCGTCGCTCCCGCTCGGCCGGGCGGCGCGATCATTGATGTACCTCGAGGGACCGCGCACGGTTGAGAGGTGACGGCTCGTCTGGGCCGTGGGGCGGCAGGGTGCTGAGCCGTCGCTCGCAGGCGCGCCGCTGCGCCAGCGAGAGCCCGGTGACCGCGGCGCCGAGGGCGAGCCAGCCGACCGGTCCGAGAGGGAGTACCACGCCGGTCAGCAGCGGAGGCCCGGCGGACCGCTGGACGGACTGGGCCATGCCGGCCACGCCGAGGTACGCCGCCCGCGCCTCCCGGGGCGCGAGCGAGACCGCCAGTTCCCAGGAGCTCACCGAACGGACCAGCTCGGCCAGCGTGATCAGTGTCGCCGCGGCGAGCAGTCCGGCCGAGGCGGCCCACGGCCCCGCATCGACGACCGCCGCCATGACCGCACAGCTCGTCAGCAGCGTCAGCCCGTACAGCGTCAGAATCCGCGTCGCACGGTGCGGTCCCTCGGCCTTCGCCGACACCCGCATCTGCAAGGCGACGACCAGCACCGTGTTGATCGCGAGGAAGGCCGGAACCAGAGCGTGTGGTGCGGCCGTACGGCTCACCAGCCACAGCGGCAGCCCCACCTTGAGGATCGAGTCGTCCAGGTTCATCGGGGTGTCGAACAGCACGAACAGCAGATAGCCGCCGTCCCGCCAGGGGCTCCGCGCGGCCACCGCCGTCGTACGGGCGGGCCGCGTCGGCCGGGCCGCGCCGGAGTGCTCCCGGATGCGCCACACCATGAACGCCGCGACGCCGAACGACAGCGCGTTCATCCCGATCAAAGCGCGGTAGGCGTCCGCGGTTCCCACGGCGAGCCCGATCGCGGCGAGGCCCGCACCGAGCGCGTACCCGGCGTTCATGGCACTCCTCGACAGGGCACGGAACGTCGAGCGCCGCACCCCGGCCACCTCGGTCGCGAACAGCATTTCCAGCATCTTCGCCGCGCCCTCCCCGATGCACATGACGGAGACCACGGGCAGCAACACGGCGAAGGCGCTGGAGACCGGCAACAGGCAGAGGACTCCAAGGCGCACCAGATGGCAGCCGGCGAGCAGCGGCCGCAGCGAGAATCGCCCGGCCAGCCGGCCCGCCAGCGGCGATCCGGCGATGCCCGCCACTCCGGCGATGCCCAGCATCACGCCGATCTGCCCGGCGTGCAGCCGAGCCATGAAGGCGAAGTACAGAACCGAGGACGCGCCCCATACTCCGGTCCCCGTCCGGTCGACGAACTGCGCGCCCAGCATGATCCGGGCATCCCGGCCGCCGGGTGGATGACGCAGCTGGATCAGGAGACCGTCCCCGCGCCGTCGCCTTCCACCGCGCCCCATCGTCGGCCCCCGATCCGCATCCAAAAAACCTTGACGTCAAGAGATCAGGGGTCAGCCTGCACGACTGCAAGCTCGACGTCAAGATACTTGATGTCGAGAGACTTTCGCCCCAAAGCGGATCAGTCGAAGTAGGCGGCGCTCTCCGTGTCCGCCGGGTAGTACGACTCGATCGCGACCTCGTCCAGCGTGATGTCCATCGGTGTGCCGAACGTGGTGATGGTCGAGAACAGCCGCAGCTCTCGTCCGTCGAGGCGAAGGATCATCGGGATCACGACGTCGGATTCGACCCGGCTCTCGTCCTCGGAGCCGGGCTCCAGCAGTTCCTCATAGAGCGCGGCGAGCTCGGCGTCGGGGGCGACGGCGAGCTGACGCCTGATCCGGGAGCGGAACACCATACGCACGTCGGCCAGGTTGACGACCAGAGGAGCGAACCCGCGCGGGTCCAGCCCCAGCCGAACCAGGTTGACCGGCGGCCGGAGCAGGTCGGGATCGACGCCGGCGAAGAACGGCTCGACCGCGCGGTTGGTCAGCACGATGTTCCACCGGCGATCGAAGGCCAACGCCGGGTACGGCTCATGCGCGCGGAGCACCCTTGCGACCGCGCCCCGGGCCGCCGACAGCGCGTCGTCGTCGAGTGGCCGCTCGGTGTACCGGGGGGCGAAGCCGGCCGCGAGCAACAGCCGGTTGCGCTCACGCAGCGGCACATCGAGCTGGTCCGCGAGCCGGAGAACCATGTCGGCGCTCGGGTTGGACCTGCCCGTCTCGACGAGGCTGACGTGACGAGCCGAGACGTCGGCCGCGATCGCAAGCTCGAGCTGGCTGAGTCGCCGGCGATGCCGCCACTGCCGCAGGAGCTCACCGACCGTATGCACGGTCATCGAGAGTACTCATCGTGGAGCAGTACGCCATGAAATCCCATTTCATCGACAACCGTCGCGACCACCGAAACACTGCGTCCATGACCACGGGAAACAAAAGCATCGTCCAACGGGCACTGGCGGAATTGATCGAGACGGGCGGCGTCGAGGCGCTCGAACCGTTGCTGAGCGATGACTTCGTCCATCACAGGCCGGACTCGACCTCCTCGACCAAGACGGAATGGCTCACCGCCGTACGCACGGCACTCACCCCGCTCGCCGACATGCGGGTCGAGATCCACCACCTGCTGGCCGACGGTGATCACGTCGTGATGCACTCACGGCGACAACTCCCTGACGCCGGACCGGAGATCGCGGTCGTCGATATCTGGCGGATCGAAAATGGACTGATCGCCGAGGGCTGGGAGATCATCGAGCCGGCGGCCCAGGCGGCGGCCAACCTGACGTGGTGGGAGCCTGCCGACCAGGCTTAATGGAGGGGATCCGGCTTACCTGAGAGGTAATCGACCGGATGACCTTGTAGCGGCGAGCCTTGCGGCATGAGCACCGCGATCATCGAAAGTCCGGCCCAGGAGCGGGCCGCCGCCGTACCCGGCCTCGGGGCCCTGCTCGTCCTGCTCACCGGGACCTTTGTCACCACGCTCGACTTCTTCATCGTCAACGTCGCGATTCCGGCGACCCAGCGGGACCTGCACGCCGGGCCGGCCACCATTCAGTTCATCGTCGCCGGGTTCGGGCTCGCGTTGGCCGCCGGGCTGATCACCGGGGGGCGGCTCGGTGACCTGTACGGCCGGCGCCGGATGTACACCCTCGGGCTGAGTCTGTTCACCCTCGCCTCGCTTGCGTGCGGGGTCGCGCCGAGTGCCGGTTTCCTCGTCGGGGGGCGGGTCGCGCAGGGGGTGGCGGCGGCCATGCTCATGCCGCAGGTGCTCGGCATCGTGGGTACCGTCTACACCGGTGAGCGCCGGGCGCGGGCCTTCAACGCGTACGGGCTGGCGATGGGGTTCGGCGGTGTGTTCGGGCAGCTCATCGGTGGCGTGCTCATCAAGGCCGACATCGCCGGGCTCGGCTGGCGCAGCGTCTTCCTGATCAACGTTCCGGTGGGGCTCGTGGCGGTGCCGGCGGCGATGCGTCTGGTGCCGGAGTCGCGGGCGCCCAAGGCCCGGCTCGACGTGGTGGGCGCCCTGCTCGTCACCGCCGGGCTGGTCCTGATCGTGCTGCCGCTCGTCGAGGGACGCCAGCAGGGCTGGCCGCTGTGGACCTGGCTGTCCCTGGCCGCGGCGCCGTTCGTCCTCGCGGCCTTCGCCGCGTACCAGCGGCGTGCCGGGGAGCGCGCGCTGATCCACCTGGGGCTGTTCCGGCACCGGGCGTTCAGCGTGGGCGCCGTGATCGCGGTCCTCAGTCAGATGGCGGTCGCCTCGTTCTTCCTGATCCTCGCGCTGTACCTCCAGCAGGGCCGCGGGCTGTCGCCGCTGGAGTCGGGCCTGATCTTCCTGGCGCTCGGGGCCGGCTACTTCGTCTCGTCCTCGCGGGCGGTACAGGTCGCGGGCCGGCTCGGCCGTCAGGTCCTCGCCGTCGGCGCGCTGACCATGGCCCTCGGGTACGGCCTGCTGGCCCTCGTCGCGGGGGCGACCGGCGGCGGGATCGGCTGGCTGATCCCCGGGCTGCTTCTCGCGGGCTGCGGCATGGGCCTGGTCATGGCGCCGCTTCCCGCGACCGCGCTGACCGATGTCGAGCCCCGGTACGCCGCCTCCGCCGCCGGCGTCATGTCCACCGCGTTGCAGTCCGGCGGCGCGATCGGCGTCGCGGTCGTCGGCGTCGTCTTCTACGACGTTCTCGGCGCGGCCCGATTCTCGGCCGCGTTCGTCGCGGGCCTGGCGGCGGTGACCTGCTTCTGCCTGGTCGCGGCGGCGCTCGTCCAGCTCCTGCCGGGCCGGCGGCCGGAGGAGGCGAACTGACCGCTCCTTGCCTCGTACGGCGGTACGTGGGTCCAGCCCGTGAGGGCCGGGCCCACGTTTCGGTCTGGGGCCGCCTTCACCATCCGCCCAAGGGGGATGCCGTGCCGGCGAGACAGGGCCGGGCTCGGAGCCGGGGGCCTCGAGCCGTTAGGACTTCGCCGGGACCTCGTAGTGGATGTCGTACTTCGCGGCGATCGGGTTGATCTTCGCCGGGTACAGGGCACCGTCGGTGAGTACCGACGGACCGGCCTCGAACAGGTCGGCCAGGTAGCATTCCCAGCCGCCGGGCGAGGAGATCTGCAACACGCGGGGCGGCGGGTCGGAGGCGCGGCGCAGGGCGTGCGGTATCCCGTGCGGCAGCAGGACGAAGGACCCCTTGGTCACCGTGAGGCTCCGGTCGTCGAAGTCGATCCCGAGGTCGCCGTCCAGCACGTAGACGCACTCGTCCGCCACGTGATGGGTGTGCCGGGGGATGTCGCGCTCCAGGCGGACCTCCAGCAACGAGAACCGGCCCTCGGTGTCCTCGGTCATCGCCTTGACCGCGAACGCGGGGGGCATCGGAATCCGGCCCGGCCGTGCCTCGCCGGCCCTGAGCAGAAGGAAACGATCTTCAGGCATCGGTAGTATCCTCTTCGGTAAATAAGTGGAATAGGAATCCGCTTCCGTTTCGGGGAGCGTCGCAGAGGAGCGTCATCCTTGTCAAGGCCGCCATCCGCCAGCCGTAGACCGCGTGCCGACGCCGAGCGCAACCGCCTCCGCATACTGGACGCGGCGCGTACGCTCTTCGCCGAGCGCGGCGCCGAGGTCCAGATGCCCGAGGTCGCGCGGGCCGCCGAGGTCGGGATCGGCACCGTCTACCGGCACTTCCCGACTCAGCGTGCGCTCATCGAGGCTGCCGCCGACCACCGATTCGCCGAGATCCAGGCGTTCGCCCGCACCGAGTGCCTGGACAACGCGAGCCCAGGTACGGCTCTGGTGAGCTACCTGCGTCACGTCGGGGAGGTTCTGGCGGGCGACCGGGGACTGTCCGTCGCCATCGAGACGTCCCGGGCCACGCCCGAAAGCGAACCCCGGGGAACCGCACGCGCCGAACTCGAATCGACCGTGCGGCTCCTGATCGAAGAAGACCAGGCCGCGGGGGCGATCCGCGACGACTGCACGGTCGGGGACGTCTACATGATCGCCTGCTCGCTCTCCGCGGTCATCCGCACCGGCAGCGGCGACTGGCAACGGCTCCTCGACCTGATACTCGACGGCCTGCGCCCTCGCTGAGCCGTTCCCGCGCAGACGACCTCATCCCCAAAGGCCGGACCCAGAGCACATTTAGATGATTGATTCCAAGGGATCGTCTGCGTGCATAGGACGAGGGAGTCCAACGTCGGTGTGTGAAGACAGAGCTGGACTCCCTCGCGACCGCGCTGTAGGTGAAGACCGACGATCTGTTGAAGG
>NZ_JBHLZP010000169.1:0-15725 GCF_042429965.1 Actinoallomurus acaciae | reverse complement strand
TGTGCCGGTTCAAGCTCTCCAGCGGCACCGACAACACCCCGACGTCCGCACGGTTACGGTCCAGCACCCGCCCCAGTTGCACGCCGCCCGCAGCCGTCTCCGGAGTCACATCGAACTCCGGCCGTACGACGAACCGGACCCCGGGCACCTCACGCAACGGCGGGCGAGCCAGCGCCGCGACCAACCGGCTCGACGCCTCGAACGGCCTCGCCGCGTTCAGTGACGCCTCGTCCGGGAGCGGGACCAGCGCGTACGGCAAACCGTCCAGATCCGCCGACGCGCAGACCAGCGCCGCCACCCGCGCCGCCGCCTGCGGGCTCATCCCACCCGCCAGCAGGTGCACGCGCCACAACCCGGTCGTCGCGGCCTGCCGCAACTCCCGATGCCGCCGTTCCAGCCGCGCCGCCTCGACCGCGTTCTCCGGCGAACGCTCCGCCATCGACTGCGCTGTGAACGCGCGGTCGGCGACGTCATCCGCCAGCCGCCTGGTCTCCTCGGTGTTCACGGGCTCGGCGAGTAGGAGCCACGCGAACGGCTGCGTCCACACCGACAGCAGACAATCCTCCAGCGACGGCCGCGCCACCGGCCCCTCACCATCGGGCTGATCATCGATGAGCAGCCCATCGGTGACCCCGCCGATGCGCACCCAGGACGGCAGATCACGCATCACGTCGGCGACCGCACCCGGCCGCAGCACCTGGCCGTGCCCGCCCACCGGCAGACTCAACGCCGCGCGGCCGGCCTCCGCCTCGGTCACCAGCCCCTGGCCACCGACGAACACCTCCACCGGCCCGGCAGCACTCGCCCGCCGCCAGCCGACCAGCGCCGGGTCGCCACCGTGGTACGCCGACACCAACGCCGCCAGCCGCTGGTCCCGCCCCTCATCACGTCCGCCGTCCTCGGTGTCGTCGGTCAACCGGCGTCGCGGGACTTCGGCCAACCGGCACGCCGGGACGTCCCGCACGACCTCCCACACCGACTCGGCCACGGTCAGTCCTTCCCGGGCCAGGTCATCAGGTTCTGGAACAGCTCGGCCTGCTCGACCGCGTCATCGAGCGCGTTGTGCGTGTGCGGGCGCTGCGGCAGCAACTCGGCCGGCATCTGACTCTTCGTCGAACGGGCGATGCGCGCACCGGCCTTGGCCGCGTACAGAGTCTTGATGTCCAGATGGCGGGAGTGCCCGAACGGCGAACCGGCGTCGGCGAACCGTACGAAGTACCAGTAGAGCCACATCCAGTCATAAGCGAGCGGGTAGGCCACCAGAACCGGCGTGGCACCTGCGGCGATCTCACTCACCCACGCGGACGCGGCGTTCATCGCCTCGGCCGGATCGACGCCTTCGTTCGTGAGCCGGTCCCGATCAAGCCCGCTGACCGCCAGCGCGTCGGGGTCGAAGGTGTCGCTGATCGGCTTCAGCTCCGTATAGAACGTCCGCTCGGCAGGATCATTCGCGGTGAACTCGACTCCGTCGAAGACTCCGCACGCCGCCATGCCGAAGCTGAGCATGGAGTACGGACCGGGAATCGGCCCGTCGGCCTCCACGTCGACCGACACGTACGTCTCACGACCGGCCACCGGCATCCCCTCCAATCACTGCTGCGGCGTTTGGACCCCGCGCTCCTACTCGGCGGAGGTCTTCTCCTCCCAGGTCTGGGCGATCCGTGGGAGCAGTTTCAAAAGCCGCTCTCGGCATGCACTCACGGCCGCCGTGTCGTAGTCATCTTCGCGGGTGGTCGCGTCGAGCTGCCAGTCGTCGGGTTCGCTGCCCGGCCGCCACAGGTGGATGTTGACGCCGGGCGCTATCTGCCCCTTCCCCGGGGTGTCCTTGGACAGGTCGTCGGTGTCACCGATCCGCATCCCGGTCGCCTCACGCAGGAGGCCTACGTGGTAGCCGTCGAGATCGGCGGTGAAGCGAAAGTCGAACAGCGTTTTGATGCTCATCGGTCGGTCTGCTCCTCAGGCTCGATCACTTTCCAGTCGCTGTCATGCAGTCCCGTCGACGGTCCTCGGCGATCGAACGTGGCGATCGTGACCTCTCGCCCGAAAATGCCTTCCCAGCGTCCGGCCCAGGCGTGGAGTGCCGGGGCGACACGTTCCAGATGCCGATGCTTGTAATGACCGCCGTGATCGGACCGCCATCCGGTCCTCGGATCCGCCTTCTCGAGCTGTTGGAAGCGTTCGGCCAGGCCGTCGCTGGCGAGCTGAAAGTCGTAGTCGCTCAGCTCGTTGGTCGTGTCGAGTTTGTACATGCCGTCAAAGAACGGTGCGGCGGGTTTGCGGCCATCATCAGCGAAGCCTGCCTCCCGATATGTCACTGCGGCGTCCTCCACGCGCTGCGCCCGCTCCTCCTGCGGCGCGTTCCGGTAGTGGTCGGCGACCTTGGCGCGCAGATCGTGCTCGGTCTGGGGGAACCACTTTTTCGGGTTCTCCGAACAGAACCGCGCTGCCGAGCCCTTGAGGCGTACGTCGGCGTCGGTGATGCCCTCGGCCGCGAGCGCCTCGTGCAGTTCGCCCACGCACGCGGCCCACTGTTCGGGTCCTGTCCCAAGAGGCGCGCGGCGCTCGTGCATGTCCCATGCCTGCTGCGGTGAAACGCCGGCGAAGGCGTACTCGCGGTCCGTGAATGCGTAATCCGACCGATCGGTGACCTCGGGATACGGCGGTCGCTCCGCGGCCGCGTCCAGCCGGTCCTCTCGATCGCTCGTCGTCTCGGCCGTGCCCGGCGAGCCGGTCGGCTGATCAACGGATGTCCAGATGGCGGGCTGGCCGTCCTGGGGCCTCCAGATGTCAGACGAACGCTGCTCGGCGGTGACCTCCGCCCGTGCACCCGATTCTTCGACCTCGGGGCGTGCTCGCTTGGCCCGGTCAGGTACGTCGGTGAGGTCCTCTTCGCCCGCCTGCTCATCGGGAGGTTCACGGCGCGTTTCGCGCGGCATCCCGCCAACGGTTTGAGGGGCCCCGGATTGGTCGGCGTCTTCGGCCTCGGCGAGATCCGTGTGCGCGGTATCGGAAACCGGCTTTGCGGAGTCTCGCTCTGGCTGCTCGGTCTCCGGCTCCTCACTCGCCTCTACGCCTGCGGCCTTGTTCGCCTGAGCGACGCCCTTGCGACTGTCGGCGCGGGAGGGGACGCCCTCCGCGCCAGGACGGTCGGGTGGAGGACGCCGGTCATGTTCAGGCTCTTCTTCGGCCGCCTCGACATCTTCGGTGTCACCGATGCGATCAACGGGCATGGCGCACCCGTGGTCGTACCGATCGCTGCTCCGGCTCGACGCAGTGGGCGGCTCGGGGCAGAACACTCGATTGGCCGACCGGCCCGATCATCCGCTCCCCTCCTCAAGAACGTGACCTTGTGACGCGATTGACGCCACTCGGCAGAGGGCCAGGTTATTGAGGGCATTGCCTAATAGGAAGCGCTTGTTCCAAACAGAAGGGGTGACAAGTCCGCTATCGCTCTGCTTGGCTTGGTGACCGGGGCTAGTCAGACATGTTTGTCAAGGACGGGCGATCTGGAGGCACGGGGGTTTTGCTGTCATGACCGTCGAGCCGGTCAATCGGCAGTCGCTGCTGGAGCGGCGTTCTCTGCTGTTCTCCCCGGAACCGCGACTGGGCTGGGTTTTCCGTGACCGTTGGTCGTTCTACACGCCGTTCACCGAACCAGGGCCGCAACCGCAGCGACTGCCCGAATACCTGCATCAGCAGGTCGTGGCGACCGAACAGGCGGCGCGGCAGCGGCTGACCCGGACGCTGCCGCTGAGCATCAGCGCGTTCGTGGTCCTTGCGGCGTTCTCGGCGTACGCGGCCGGCGCCCACTCCCTGGGCAAGACACCCGTACCGCTCGGCTCGCTCGTTCTCGCGCTGATCTGCCTGGCCCCCGGCGCCGTGCTGACCGGCATCGCGGTGTCCGCGCGCCGCAACGCCCGCGAGGCGTACGAGCTGGCCCGGCGCCAAACCCACCAGGCGTACGAGACGGCGATGCGAGACTGGCGGGCCCGGCGGCATCACCACGCGGCGAACGAACAAGGCGCGGCGAACGCCCGCCACGAATGGGGCGCGGTCCCTCGCCCGCTCTCGCGGCAGCGCCTCGATGTGTTCGGCGGCACGCTGTGGGGCTGGGAAGCCTTGTTGAGCACCTACGGGCCCTCCGCACTGTTCACCGGACCGCTGCTGGTGATCGACCTGTCCCGGGAACTGGTCTGCGGAGAACTGGCGACGCTCGCCCGCGCCGCGCGGATCGACGTCGACACCCAACTGTTGCCCGCCCAGTTGCCCCAATCGAGTCTGCTCTCGGGCCTGGGGACCCGTGAACTGGTGGACGCGATCGTGGAGTCCATGTACGGCGGCAGCCCGGAGACCGCACGCGCCGAACGCAGCATGGACGACCGAATCTTGACCAAGGTCTGCGACGAACTCGGCGAGAACGTGACCCTCGCCCGGATCGGCGCGGCCCTGCGCGCCCTGATGGGCGAACCCGACGAGTCCCCCGCACTGGACCGCGACGAACGGCGCCACATCGCGCACGAACTGTTCAGCGTCGAATACCGCCGCCAGGCGCACGCCAACCTGTCCCGGATCGAGTCCTACATCCACCCGATCGAACAACTCGGCGCCGACCAGACCGACCGGCCCTCAGGCTTTTTGACCTGCATCGCCCTGGACAGCCACGCCCGCAACGTCCGCTCCGAACTGCTCACCGACCTGATCGTGCAGTGGGTCACCCACCGCGTCGCCGCCTCCGGCAACCCCCGCCCATCCGTCGTGGTCGCCGGCGCCGACGAACTGGCCCGCCGCCACCTCGAACGCCTCTCCGACGCCTGCGAACGCCGCGGCGTGCCACTGACACTGCTGTACCGGCGGCTACGGGAGGTCGGCGCGGAGATGATCGGCGGCGGCGCGGTCGCCTTCATGCGGCTCGGCAACCACGAGGACGCCACCCACGCGGCCGACTTCATCGGCCGCGACCACAAGTTCGTGCTCTCCCAGATCACCAAGAACGTCGGCGGCAACGAATCCCACACCGACTCCGACACCACCGGAGCCGGCGACTCCGACACCATCAGCCTGTCCACCTCGATCGGCACCTCGACCAACTGGGGCACCACCCGCTCGGCCGGCACGACCCGATCCGGCGGCTTCGGATTGTTCGCCGACCGCTCCACCAACACCGGCGACTCCCGCACCCGCGGCGGCGGTACCAGCGAGACCGACACCCGCGGCGAGAGCCGAGCGGTATCCCGTAACTGGTCCAGCGCCTATTCCTATGCGACGGGTACGAACTGGAGCGACGCCGACACCGCTCAACGGGTCCATGAATACGCGGTCGAGCCACTCACCCTGCAGCATCTGCCCGACCACGCCCTCCTCCTCGTCGAAACCCGCCCCGAAGGCGGCCGGAAAATCACCCCCGTCGAATGCGACCCGGCCATCGTCACCCTCGACCGCGTCGCCACCACCCCACTCCCCGAACCCCCACCACACCGCTCAGCCCAACACGCCCAGCCCCCGCCCGGCCAGGCGGGGATGCCGCGTCCGCCCCAGTGGGCCGCGCCACCCGCCGTCGAGCCACCACGTACGCAACTGCCCTACGCACCCGGACCGCCGCCCGGCTACCAGACCGGCCCTCGTACCGCACCCGAGCACCAGCAACAGGACCGGCAGGCCGGGCAGACCTGGCCGCGCAGGAAGCCGCCGCACAAGGCACGCCCGGAGGCAGACGATGACGGCCGGCAGGGCCCGCCCCCACTGTTCGGCCGCGGAGATGGTCAATCGGGAACGAGCGATGGGCGTTGACCACACCGACGGCGGTTCCGACGCGAGCATCGAAGCTGTCGAGGAAGAGCCCGCAGCCGACCGCCGCCCACCGCCCCCGCCGGACCGACCCGGTACCGACGGCTATCCCTCCCGCGCCGACAGCCGCAACGGCGCAGCCGCCGCAAACGAAGGCACGCCGACCACCGACGAAGTACGCGAGGAAGAGCCTGACACCGAAGAGTCCGGTGATGCCGGTGGACGAGAACAGAGGCTTGACGGCCGAGCCGCTCCGCACGACAGCACCGCGACGGCCGGGACGGACGAACCCGGGAGTGAACTCTCCGTCGAAGGCGAGCCGTCGAGTGAAGGTGCCGAGGCAGCTTGGATCACCGGCGGGCCGGACATCGGCGGGGACCTGCCGACCGGCGCAGAGCTGGTCAAGATGGAAGACGACAAACAGTCCCGGGCGGAGAGAGCCCGCCGGAAGATCTACGAATCCGGCGACGAGGTCCTCGACGACGTAGGAAAGGTCGTCAACCGCGTGGACCAGATCTTCGAGCGTCCGCCGACCGGCCATCCGGAAACGAGAACAGGGCCGGAGGTGATCCCAGCACCGCACGAGGGGGTCAGCGCGGGGGATGCGGCAACCGCGTTGATCGCTGCTGGTGTCGTGCTCGGCGAGATCTTCCGAAGAGGCCGTGAGACGCTAAGGCAGAGGAAAGGTGTATGACGATGCCGGTGACTACTGATCAGGTAGCGACCCTGCGGGCGTACCTGGCGGGTGACTTCGACGGCCACAAGCGGCTGTTCGGACAACTCGATCGGGCCGCTGCCCAGACCGGTTACACAGCGCTCCTCACGGCTGCGTTCTTTGAAGCAGTCGACCGTAGGTTCGCCCAGAGCGGCACAACCGCCGCTGTGGTCGAGTTCGTCGCCGACGTACGGGCCCGTCACCTCAAGGAGGCTGACGAGCTGGAGCCACGTGTCGCCGAACGTCTCATCCTGGCGATTCTCACCGATGAGGACATCGACGATCTTGACACTCAGACCAAAATTCAAACCCAGATCATCCTGCTGTACGCGTTGATCGCCGATGAGCGACTCGACGACGCTGGATTGGATGAGTTCTTGGTCGAGGCTCGCAAGCTGGCCGACGAATGGACAAGGTGACGCGAGTCGACGGCAATCGACATGGTGATGAGCAGATCGCGGCATTGCGCGCCTTCCTCGCGCCTGAGCCTGACAAGGCGGAGCGGCTGACCAGGCAGCTCGTCGAAGCAGGTAACGCGGAGGGCTACGGCGAATTGGTCTACGCAGCCTTCGCCGTCGCGGTCCGCCGGCGTTTCTCTCCGACCTGGACGATCTCCGGCATCATCCGCTTCGTCGCCACTGCGCGTGCCCGGCTTCTCGACGACGCCATCGCGATTGATCCGCATACGGCAGAGGTCCTGATCCGGCGCGCCCTCGGCGACGGTATTGCTACCGAGGTGGAGGAGGAGACCAGGGCCCGCGCGCAGGTCTTCCTGCTCAGCGAGTTGGTCAGTGATGAAGAGCTTGATGCTGCCGGCCTCAGCGGGTTTCTCGCTCAGGCCCGTGCGCTGGCTGATCAGCTCATCGCCTGATGCATGGGGCGGATGGACGTCTGCGTCAGTGCGCGAGCCTCTTGCGCAGGCGCTGGGCGCGGCGGATCTCGAGAGGGGGAAGGGCGAGCAGGCGTCCGATGCGATCGTTGTGGACGTGACCGGCCTCGATGGCCGCTTCCAGCGCCGCCAGTAGTTGGGGGCCCAGGCCGAGGCCGGCCACGGCGGTATCGGCCTGGAACTCGGCCCGGTCGGTTGATACCCGGGACAACGCGGCGCCCACGAATGCGACGCACGCCGGAATGGCCGACACGGCGATCGCCGTCGCCGCGACGATCGCGAGCAGGAACGTCACCAGGAATCCGAACGGCGTGTGCCACGACACCGCCACTTGCCACGTCCGCCGTACCGGACGCCAGATCCGGGCGAGCAGCCACCGCAGGGCTCGGACCGGCAGCATCAGTTGGGTATGGCAGAACACCGGCACGGTGTACAGGCCGAGATGATGGGTCAGCTCATGTACCAGCACCGCCTCGAGCCGATCAGATGGCAGTGAACTCACGGCATACGAGGTGACGACGACGGTGCGGCCGGCCGTTGCCGGGGCGCTTGGTTCCTGCGCATCCACGATCATCAGCCGTATGCGTCCAGCGGATACGGCGGTGCGATGGAGCGCACGGCGAGCCGGCTCCTTGATCCGACGCAGCTCATCGGTGGTCGGGTCGCGGTAGCCGTGCAAGGAGCGCTGGATCCTCTCCAGCGGCCAGGCGGCCAGCACCGCGCCGGCCGCCCAGATGACGAACGGGATTCCCGCCCCCCATACCGGCCAGACCAGGCTTGATCCGTACGCGATCGGCACCATGATCGTCAGCGCTCCGACCAACGCCGGGATCAGCGCGGTCAAGGCCACCGTGATCGATCCGAGCCCAGGACGCATCGAGGGTATTGACACATGCCCTTCCGGGCGGGTCGATGCCGCTCCGCCGTCGGGCGTCCACGTCGGAGCGGCTTCACCAGGTGCGGACGCTGGTGTTCCACGTGGTAGCGCGGGCAAGGCCGCTCGCGGGCGGGCACCTGCGAGCGGCCCCGAAGGCGACACCGGCGACGCGATCCGGCCCTGGGGTGTGCCACGAGCGCCGGCGGTCCATGCCCTGCCGTCCCAATACCGTTCGAACGGTCGCCCGCTCGGGTCCGGATACCACCCTGCGGGGGGCTGGTCGGCCACCAAGAATCCTCCCCCTCGGCGGGCATCTTCGACCTGAAGCAGACATCAATCTTGGCGCGAGACGCCAAGGGACGCCACCCCCACCGCAGGGCGGTACGGATTGGCGGGGGTCCCCAAGACGGGCTTCCGCCACCTACGGGAGCGTGCGGGCGACCGGACCCGGTCTGACACGACGCGAGAACCGCGTCCCGATCCGCGTACGAATCACACGGCCGCGGAGGTAAGACCGGCGCATCACGCGACCGCTAAACCCGTATGACCATCTCACTCAACGGGCACACCGCACTGGTGACCGGTGCCGGACGCGGCATCGGGCGCGCGACCGCGCTGGAACTCGCCAAGGCCGGTGCGCGCGTGGCGCTGGTCGCACGCTCTCGCGACGAACTCACCGCGGGCGCCGACCTCATCCGCGAGCTCGGCGGCACCGCACTGCCGATCACCGCGGATGTCGCGGACCCCGACCAACTCGCCGAAAGCGTGGCACGCGCCCGTGACGAGCTCGGGAGCGTGGACATCCTCATCAACAACGCCGCCGTCGTATGGCCGCTCGGCCCCAGTACCGAGATCGACCCCGCTCGCTGGGCGGCCGCGATCGCCATCAACGTCGTCGCCGTCGCCTCACTGACCTTCGCCCTGCTCCCCACCATGCTCGGCCAGAGGTGGGGACGCATCGTCAACGTCTCCAGCGGCATCGTCTCCCGGCCCGCATCCATGATCGGCGGCAACGCCTACGTCACCGGCAAGGCGGCCCTTGAGGCGCACACTCTCAATCTCGCCGCCGAGCTGGCCGGCAGTGGCGTCACCGTCAACGCCTTCCGCCCCGGATCCGTCGACACCGCGATGCAGGCATGGATCCGCGGCCAGGACCCGGACCGGATCGGTGCGGCCCTGCACCGGCGGTTCAGCCGCTCCCACGCCGAAGGCACCCTGATAACACCGGAACAATCGGCCGGGTCACTGCTCGAACGGCTGCCGAGCGAAGCGACGGGACAGATCTGGGACGTCGCGGACCCGCTCCCCCGTTCAGACGCGTAGCCGGGCCGCCTCGACATGGCCCCACCGGTACCGCATGCACAAGGAGACAGGCAATGACAAAGGTGATCGCGTTCGATGTCAACGAGACCCTGTTGGACCTCAGCTCACTCGACGACGCGTTCGAAGACCTGCTGGGCTCCGCCGCGCTGCGTGGACAGTGGTTCGCGCAGATGCTCCAGCTGTCGTTCGTCGGCGGGCTGACCGGCGAGTACGTGGACTTCACCACCGCACAACACGCGGCACTGCGCATGCTCGCCGCGCGAGACCGGCGCACCATCGGAGCGGATGAGGCCGACGCGATCGTGCACCGCATGAGTTCGCTGCCGGCTCATCCGGAGGTCTCCGGCGCACTGCGACGACTGCGCTCCACCGGCCTCACGCTGGTAGCCCTGACGAACTCGCTCGAGGAGGTCGCCGAGGCGCAACTGACCAATGCCGGACTCCGCGAGTACTTCGACGACGTGATCTCCGCCGACAGCGTCAAGCGGCTCAAGCCCGCCCCGGAGCCCTACCGCGCCGTCGCCCGCGCCTTCGATGTCGACACCTCGGACGTTCGCCTGGTCGCCGCGCACGCATGGGATGTTTCCGGAGCGCTCGCGGCCGGGTGCAAGGCGGCCTTCGTCGCCCGCCCGGGCATGGTGCCGAGCCCGCTCGGCAGCCGACCCGACATCGTCGGTGCCGACCTTTCCGAGGTCGTCGACCAGATCATCGCGGTCGACGTCCAATAGCTCATTTCACAGGTCCTGGATGAAGGTTCGACGATGACGATTCAGCCGGTACGACGTAGAGGGCGGCCGATGGCTGCGGTTGTTGTGATCGCGGTAAGTCTGCTGCTTCTTCCCGCACAGGCGTCGAGCGCCGACACGGCACCGGATTCCGGTATCGCGCCGGCGGTGTGCGGTCCGGGATCATCCCCCGAAGACGGGGTTCAGGGCCGAATACCCTTGGCGGACCGGAAGAGCGGACGTTCGGCGCAGGGGTACCACTGCAATTTGACCCTGGCCGGCCAGTACCAGGGCCAGGGTGCCGGATTCATCAACGCCACCTACCACAATTGCGTGTATTTTGGCTCGTTCCTCCCGGCCTCAGAGCTGACGACGCATCCCGGCGTTCAGGTCATCGACGCGACGGATCCGGCCCGTCCGCGTTTCGTGGAGAGCCTGAACAGTCCCGCCTTCGCCAGCGGGACGTGGGAGTCGCTGAAGGTCGATCCGGTGCATGGATACCTCGCCGCCACCGGGGTTCAGGCCCCGCCAGGTGCCGGCGGACTCCTTTTCGACCTGTACAGCATCAAAGACGACTGCGCCCATCCGAAGCCGCTCAACGGCCTGGGGCACAGCGGGCTGCCCGTACCGACGGCCGTACTGGGCCACGAGGGCGGCTTCGCCCCCGACGGCAACACGTACTACGCCACTGACGGCATCGGCGATGTCACGGCCATCGACGTGTCCGCCCCTGCCACTCCGAAGGTCATCGACGTCAGCCCGGTGGGTCTGACGAACCACGGCTTCTCCATCAGCCCCGACGGCAGAACGATGTACGCCACCACGATCGCCCCGGCCGGGGTGCAGGTGCTCGACATCGGCGACGTCCAGGATCGCAGGCCGCTGCCCCAGATCCGCCAGATCGGGCAGCTCACCTGGCCCGACGGCCTGTTCTCCCAGCACACCATCAACTTCACGGATCAGGGCCACCGCTACCTGTTCGCCGTGGATGAGGCGGGTACGGGCGGTGTCCGGCTGATCAACATCGACGACCCCGCCGAGCCTGTCCTCGTCCGTGAATATCGACTGCAGATCGACCAGCCTTCGGAGAAGGCGACGCGAGAGGCCGACGAGGGAGGAGACGGGATCTTCGGCTACGACGCCCACTACTGCACAGTCGACAGGCCCGTCGATCCGACCAGGCTGGCGTGCAGCTACTGGCAGTCCGGCATCCGCCTGTACGACATACGGGACCTCCAGGACCCCCGTGAGCTCGGATACTACGACCCCAAGGCGCAGACCGGACTGGTCAACCGCCTTGCGCTGGCCAACTCACCCCACACGTATTTCGTCTACTCACCAGACGCACTCGATCCCGGCGATCTCCGCCTCGGCACCCTTTTCGGCAGTCTCCACCCGGACATGACCACCGACTGGTGCAGCTCTCCGGCCGCGTTCAACGGCCCGGACCAGCTTTGGGTCACCTGTCAGGACAACGGCTTCCTCGCGCTGAACTACACGGCCTCATCGTGAGCGAACACGACGCCGGACCAGCGCGTGAGAGGCGGCGGCCCGGCCACTGGATCCTCGCCGGTCTTCTCGTCCTGACCGTGGCCTTCGGCGCCGGCCTGCTGAGCGGCCGCCGGTCCGCACGCGCACCGGCGTCACCGGGTGCCGTCGACATCGGCTTCTGCCAGAGCATGTCGGTCCACCACGCCCAGGCCGTCCTCATGGCGCAAGAGGCGGTCGACCGCAGCCGAACACCGGCGATCCGGCTCATCGCCCGGCAGATCCTCGCTACGCAGACGCAGGAGCGAGGGACCATGGCCGGCTGGCTCACGCTGTGGAACGCCCCTCAGCTTCCTTCCGGACCGCCTATGGCCTGGATGGCGATGTCCTCCTCATCCACGGAGACGGACACGCGAACGCCCCACGGCCGGATGGCACCGACGATGCCCGGGATGGCCACGCAGGCCGATCTCGGCCGCCTGGCCTCCGCCGACGGCAAGCGGTTCGACGTGCTGTTCCTTCAGCTCATGGTGCGCCACCACACCGGCGGAATCGGCATGGCGATCGACGCCCGCGAGCACGCGAGGCTGTCGGCGGTCCGGGCGCTCGCAGGCGCCATGGCGATCCACCAGGCCCAGGAGAACGCCCTGATGGGGCAGCTGCTCAGCGCCCGCGGGGCCAAACCACTGCCACTGACCTGGCCCGGTCCGGCGCCGGCCACCCGGCGGTGGTCATGTCCGCCGAGGTGAGACACCTCGATGCCCCGCACCCACTTCGCCGCCTTCCAGAAGTACAGGTGCGGGACGAGCAGGCGGGCCGGACCGCCGTGGTCGGGGTCAGAATCCTGCCCGCCGTCAGGAACGCAGGAACGCCAGCAACTCGGCGTTGAAGAGGTCGGCGTGGGTCACGTTGAGCCCGTGCGGGGCGTTCTTGACCAGGACGAGCCTGCTGTTCTCGACGGCCTCGGCGGTGCGCCTGCCGGTGGTCTCGAAGGGTACGACCGGGTCGGAGTCGCCGTGGATCACCAGGGTCGGCACGGTGAGCGCCTTGAGGTCGTCGCGGAAGTCGGTGGTGAACGCGATCCTCGCGCAGTCCAGCAGGGCCTTCGGCGAGGCGGACGCGGCGATGGAGACGGTGTGGGCCCGGTACTGCTCGCTGACCAGATCCGTACGGTCGCCGACGGCGAAGAAGCCCGTCATGAACCGGTCGACGAAGGCGACCCGGTCGGCGCGTATCCCCTCCTGGAAGGCGTCCACGGCGGCCTCGTCCAGGCCGCCGTCCGGGTTGTCCTCCGTACGGAGCGAGAACGGCGGATTGGCCGCCGCGAACACCACCTTGGCGACCCGCCCGTTGTCGTAGGTCCGGACGTACCGGGCGATCTCGCCGCCCCCCATGGAGAAGCCCACCAGCGTCACGCCGGTCAGGTCGAGCCGCTCGATGAGCATGTTCAGGTCCGCAGCGAGCGTGTCGTAGTCGTAGCCATCCCAGGGCTGGGAGGACCGGCCGAACCCGCGCCGGTCACAGGTGATCACCCGGTACCCGTCCTCGACGAGCGCCGGGACCTGTCTCTCCCACGAGCGGCCCGACAGGGGCCAGCCGTGGAGCAGCACGACGGGGCGCCCGGACCCGTGGTCCTCGTAGTACAGCTCGACGGGTGCGCCGTTCTCCTCGCCAACGGTCACGTACGGCATGCGCGATCTCTCCTTGACGCTTGTTCTCTCGGTGGTCGGGTGGACGGCTCAGCCGCCGGCCTCGTCCGGCACGACGTGGACGGCCGCCTCCTCCGCCGAGGCGGCACCGCTGTCGACGCCCACGTCCTCGGCCCAGAAGTCCGAACGCGGGTCGGGCTCGGCGTCCCGGGCGACGAGCCGGCCCGCGCGCGCGGCGCCGGCCTGGTCATCGATCAGCTCGCCGTCGCTGCCGGAGGTGTCGCCGAGCCCGTCGGTCTCCGGATCCGCCGGTTCGGGCTCCTCACGCGCCAGACGGTGGTCCAGGTCCTCCCGCGTGCCGAGCTCACGCTCGGTGATGCCCCAGGCGGTCAGGCCCAGGGGCCGGTCGTACGGGGTGTACCCGGCCTCGATGTCGCCGAGCTCGTCGTCGTCGAGGCTCTCTTCGGGCGAGAGCAGGGCGGGGTCGACGTTCTCATCAGCGGACATGGCGCACCTCGGGAATGAAGACAGGACGGAAGACGACCGCGAGAGCCGTCCGTCGAGAGTGTGAGGTGGCGTTCTTCAGAATGGCTTGATGCGATCTGGACGGCACCGGCCGTCCGGTCCGAGAGGGTGAGCGCCGCCGTGGACTTTCCGAGTGCCGTCTTCCGGCGTGCACTGCGAGAGGCGTGGCCCGAGGCGAAGGCGGTGCTCAGCACCCGCGACCCGCACCGCTGAGCGTCAACGGGGACGTCGAACGCTCGCGGGCTCGGCGGGGAGCACTCGGTCGAGCTGGCTGCGCGAGGTGATGTCGAGCTTGGCGAAGACCTTCCGCAGGTGGTACTGGACCGTGTGCGCGCTGATGAACAGCCGGGTGCCGATCTCGGGGTTGGAGAGCCCGTCGCGTGCGAGCCGCGCGATCTGGGTCTCCTGCGCGGTCAGGCCCTCGTGCCGGGCGGCGACGGTGCGGCGGCGCGCGGTCTCGCCCGTGGCCCGCAGCTCGCGCCCGGCACGCTCGGCGAAGGCCGTCAGGCCCATCTCCGCGAGCATTTCGTGGGCCGTGCGCAGGTGCTCGCGGGCGTCCGCGCGGCGGCGCTCCCGGCGTAGCCACTCCCCGTACACCAGGTGCGCGCGTGCCAGATCCACGCGGAGCCGGGTCCGGCCCAGGCGGGTGATCGCGTCGCGGTAGAGCGCCTCGGCCTCGTCGCCCTCGCTCAGCAGCGCGAGCGACCGCGCCTGGAGGCCGAGTGCCCAGTCGGTGCCGCTGGCGCCGGTCATCTCTTCGAGCCGCTGGTACGCGTCGGCCGCCGTTTCGTGCGTCTCGCTGCGTACGGCGGCCTCGATCAGCTCGACCACCGCCCAGAACATCGAGCCGGTGTCCTTCTCGTAGCCGACGGCGTCGAGTGCCGCGGCCATGGCGTTCCGGTAGTCGCCGAGACCGTTCTTGAGGAAGGCGTTCGCCCACTGGGCGAAGGTGATCCCGACCCCCTCTCCGCGCCGGGTCACGTCTTCTCTGGTCGCCTCGACCAGCGCGAGCGCCTCGGCCTCGTCGCCACGCAGCGCCGCCAGACCCAGCGCCCCGTACGGGGCGAGGTTCCCGCCGATCGCCTCCATGACGGCGCCCGCCTCGTCGACCAGTGACGCGGCGGCGGCCAGGTCGCCCGCGAACATGAGCACGTAGGCACGGGAGGTCAGGGCGAGCGGCAGCTCGCTGAAGGCCCCGGCCTCGCGCGCGAGCTGGACGTGCCGGGCGGAGAGGGCCTCCCAGCGGTCGTCGTCCCAGATCCGCATCGCCGTGACGGACGCCAGCCAGAGCCAGTGCAGCTCTTCTTCGGCGGACATCCCCACGCCGAAGGTGTCGAGAGCGGCGCGGAGCATCGGCAGCCCCGCCGCGTATCCGTCGCTGTAGTCCGCCGCGAGACCGTCGAGGAGGAGGTCGAGTGCATGCGGGGCGTGTGCCGGCCGCGATGCCGTGCCCGCGGCGCGCGCGACCTCCGCGACGCCGCTGCCGGGACTGGCCAGGCGGCCGGCGAAGATCCCGGCGGACAGTGCCTCGAGGTAGGTCGCGCGGGAGAGGTCGACGTCGATCGGCTCCAGGCGCCGGGCGGCCTTGAGCAGCAGCGACGGCGCGTCGTTGCCTCGGCTCGTGACGAAGGCGAGCTGCGCGCGTACGAGGTCGACGCCCGCCTGCTGGACGTCGGTGAGCGGCTCGGCCTCGGCCGTGCCCAGCAGGTCACGCGCCGCGTCCAACGCACCCGCACGCGCCTTGACGCGG
>NZ_JBHLZP010000168.1:0-15734 GCF_042429965.1 Actinoallomurus acaciae | reverse complement strand
GTGGCGGTGGCGGTGGCGGTCGCGGTGGACGCGGCGGCGACCGTGGTGACCGCGGCGGCCGGCAGCAGCAGGCCGCGACGAGCGCGCCCGCCGAGCAGCAGGCGACTGAGACGGCTGCGCCGTCCAGCGCGGGTGAGGGGAGCTGAATTACCAATGCTGATCCCTCGCAGGGTCAAGCACCGCAAGCAGCACCACCCGAAGCGGCGGGGCATGGCCAAGGGCGGCACCAAGGTCGTCTTCGGTGAGTTCGGCATCCAGGCCGTCGAAGGCGCGTACGTGACCAACCGGCAGATCGAGGCCGCACGTATCGCCATGACCCGGCACATCAAGCGTGGCGGAAAGGTGTGGATCAACATCTACCCCGACCGTCCGCTGACCAAGAAGCCCGCCGAAACCCGCATGGGTTCCGGTAAGGGCTCGCCGGAGTGGTGGGTCGCCAACGTCAAGCCCGGACGAGTGATGTTCGAGCTCGCCGGTGTTCCGGAGCCGCTGGCTCGCGAGGCGCTGCGCCGCGCGATGCACAAGCTGCCCATGAAGTGCAAGTTCGTGAAGCGTGAAGTGGGTGAGGCGTGATGGCTCAGGGCCTTACCGCCGAGGATCTGCGGTCCCAGCCTGAGGCTGAGCTGGTCACCAAGCTGAAGGAGGCCAAGGAGGAGCTGTTCAACCTCCGCTTCCAGGCGGCGACGGGCCAGCTCGAGACCCACGGTCGGCTGCGCGAAGTGAAGCGGGAGATCGCCCGCATCTACACCGTGATGCGGGAGCGGGAGCTCGGCATCGTCGTGTTCGCCGAGGAGCCCGTGGAGGAGTCCACCGATGAGTGACGAGAAGACGCAGCAGACGCGGAGCTACCGCAAGATCCGCGAGGGTCTCGTGGTCAGTGACAAGATGGACAAGACCGTTGTGGTCGCCGTCGAGGACCGCGTGAAGCACGCCCTGTACGGCAAGATCATTCGCCGTACGACGAAGTACAAGGCGCACGACGAGTCCAACGCCTGTGGCGTCGGCGACCGGGTCCGGCTGATGGAGACCCGCCCGCTGTCGGCCACGAAGCGGTGGCGTGTCGTGGAGATCCTTGAGAAGGCCAAGTAAGGGGTTTCCGCCCCCGAGGTGGTCCCCGGTGAATGGCAGTCGCCGCCGAGCGACTGAAGGATCGAATCCGCCAGGCTCGAAAGAGAACCGGCGAGAACAACAGGAGTTGACGTGATCCAGCAGGAGTCGCGACTCAAGGTCGCCGACAACACGGGTGCGAAGGAGATTCTTTGCATCCGCGTTCTCGGTGGCTCGGGTCGGCGCTATGCGGGCATCGGCGACATCATCGTCGCGACCGTGAAGGACGCCCTTCCCGGTGCCGGCGTGAAGAAGGGTGATGTCGTTAAGGCCGTCGTCGTGCGCACCCGCAAGGAGCGCCGCCGTCCCGACGGCTCCTACATCCGCTTCGACGAGAACGCGGCTGTGCTCATCAGGGACGGCGGAGACCCGCGCGGTACGCGTATCTTCGGGCCGGTCGGCCGGGAGCTGCGCGACAAGAGGTTCATGCGCATCATCTCGCTCGCGCCGGAGGTGCTCTGATGAAGATCAAGAAGGGCGATGACGTCATCGTCATCGCCGGCAAGGACAAGGGTGCGACCGGCAAGGTCATCGCCGCCGACCCGAAGCGCGAGCGCGTGATCGTCGAGGGCGTCAACCTGGTTAAGCGTCACACCAAGGAGACCAACCAGGGACCGCGCGGCGCCAAGGACGGCGGGGTCGTCACCAAGGAGGCCTCGGTCCACGTCAGCAACGTGGCGCTGGTCGAGGACGGCAAGCCCACGCGCGTCGGTTACCGATTCGACGATGACGGCACGAAGGTTCGCATCTCGCGCCGTACCGGTAAGGACATCTGATGACCGCCGACACGACCACCCAGGAGACCGTGCAGCCGCGGCTCAAGCAGCGCTACCGCGAAGAGATCGCCAAGGCGATGCGTGAGGAGTTCGGCTACGCGAACGTCATGCAGATTCCCGGGTTGACCAAGATCAAGGTCAACATGGGCGTCGGTGACGCGGCCCGCGACTCGAAGGTCATCGAGGGCGCGGTGCGCGACCTGACGACCATCACCGGGCAGAAGCCGGCCGTGGCCCGCGCGAAGAAGTCGATCGCGCAGTTCAAGCTACGTGAGGGCATGCCGATCGGCGCTCACGTGACGCTCCGCGGTGACCGCATGTGGGAGTTCCTCGACCGGCTGCTGTCGCTGGCTCTGCCGCGCATCCGCGACTTCCGCGGCCTGTCGCCGAAGCACTTCGACGGCAACGGCAACTACACGTTCGGGCTCACCGAGCAGGTGATGTTCCACGAGATCGACCCGGACAAGGTCGACCGGCAGCGCGGTATGGACATCACGATCGTGACCACGGCCAAGACCGACGAGGAGGGCCGGGCGCTTCTGCGGCACCTGGGCTTCCCGTTCAAGGAGAACTGACAGATGGCGAAGAAGGCTCTGATCGCCAAGGCGAACCGGAAGCCCAAGCACTCGGTGCGCGCCTACACTCGGTGCTCGCGCTGTGGGCGTCCGCGCGCCGTCTTCCGCAAGTTCGGCCTGTGCCGGATCTGCTTCCGGGAGATGGCGCACCGCGGCGAGCTGCCCGGCATCACCAAGTCCAGCTGGTAAGCCAGACTGCATTTAAGACAACACGCGAGATAATGACCAACCGGGTGCCTGAGCAAGGCGCCCACGACCACGTCGAAGGTCCGCAAGCCGTGCTTATCGAACACGGGCGGAAACCGCGGCGAGGAGGGCCCAGTAGGCCATGACGATGACCGACCCGATCGCAGACATGTTGACACGTCTGCGGAACGCGAATTCGGCGTACCACGACACCGTGGCCATGCCGTACTCGAAGATCAAGGCGCACATCGCCGAGATCCTCCAGCAGGAGGGCTACATCTCGGGGTGGAGCGTCGAGGACGCCGAGGTCGGCAAGAAGCTGGTGGTCGACCTCAAGTTCGGCCCGAGCCGTGAGCGTTCGATCGCCGGGCTCAAGCGGGTTTCCAAGCCGGGCCTGCGGGTCTACGCGAAGAAGGACAACCTGCCGAAGGTCCTCGGTGGTCTCGGCGTCGCGATCATCTCGACGTCCTCGGGCCTGATGACCGACCGGCAGGCCGGCAAGAGCGGTGTGGGCGGGGAAGTCCTCGCCTACGTCTGGTAAGAGGGGAGGGAACACAGCATGTCGCGCATTGGACGTCTGCCCATCCCCGTCCCCAGCGGCGTCGACATCAAGGTCGACGGCCAGGACGTCACGGTCAAGGGCCCCAAGGGCGAACTCAAGCACAAGGTGGCCCGGCCGATCGAGGTCGTCCAGGAGGACGGTCAGATCAAGGTCGGTCGCCCCAGCGACGAGGGACCGATCCGTGCCCTGCACGGATTGACCCGGACGCTGATCCACAACATGGTCATCGGCGTGACCGAGGGCTACAGCAAGACGCTGGAGATCGTCGGCGTCGGTTACCGCGTTCAGGCCAAGGGCAGCAACCTCGAGTTCTCCCTCGGCTTCAGCCACCCGATCACGGTGGAGCCGCCGGCCGGCATCACCTTCCGTGTCGAGCGGCCGACCCAGTTCGTGGTCGAGGGCATCGACAAGCAGAAGGTCGGCGAGGTCGCCGCGAACATCCGCAAGTTGCGCAAGCCGGACCCGTACAAGGGCAAGGGCGTGCGCTACCAAGGCGAGCAGATCCGCCGCAAGGTCGGAAAGGCTGGTAAGTAGTCGTGCCTGTGAGCAAGACCCAGGTCCGCAAGCGGACCTCGGCGCGCGCGGCGTCCCGAGCCCGTCGGCACCTGCGCGTCCGGAAGAAGATCCAGGGCAGCGCCGAGCGGCCGCGGCTGGTCGTGACCAAGTCGGCGAAGCACATGTCCGCGCAGATCATCGACGACATCGCCGGTCACACGCTGGTGTCCGCGTCGACGCTCGACTCCACGCTCCGTACGAGCGAGGGCGACAAGACGGCCAAGGCGCGCAAGGTCGGCGAACTGCTGGCGGAGCGGGCCAAGGAGGCCGGCATCGGCGCCGTCGTCTTCGACCGCGCCGGGCACCGGTACCACGGTCGCATCGCGGCTCTGGCCGACGGTGCCCGCGAGGGTGGGCTGGAGCTCTGATGGCCCGCTCACTGCAACCGATGGACGAGAAGAGGAACCACTAATGGCAGCACCACGTCGTGGCGGCGGCGAGCGGCGCGACCGGCGTGATGATCGCCGGGGTGGCGCCGACAAGGGCCAGTCGTACATCGAGCGTGTCGTAGCGATCAATCGTGTCGCCAAGGTCGTCAAGGGCGGCCGGCGCTTCAGCTTCACCGCGCTGGTCGTGGTGGGCGACGGCAACGGCACGGTCGGTGTCGGCTACGGCAAGGCCAAGGAGGTGCCCGCGGCGATCGCCAAGGGTGTCGAAGAGGCCAAGAAGCACTTCTTCAAGGTGCCGCGGATCCAGGGCACCATCCCGCACACCAGCCAGGGTGAGGAGGCGGCGGGCGTCGTCCTGCTGAAGCCGGCCAGCCCCGGTACCGGTGTCATCGCGGGTGGTCCGGTCCGCGCGGTCCTGGAGTGCGCGGGCATTCACGACGTCCTGTCCAAGTCGCTGGGCTCGTCCAACGCCATCAACATCGTCCACGCGACGGTGGCGGCGCTGAAGCAGCTCAACCGGCCGGAGGAGATCGCGGCCAAGCGCGGCCTGCCGATCGAGGACGTCGCCCCCGCCGCCATGCTGAAGGCCCGTGCCGCCGGCACCGAGGCCCGGCAGGAGGCCGCGGCGTCATGAGTAACCTGAAGATCACGCAGGTCAAGTCGCAGATCGGTGGCAAGCAGTACCAGCGCGACACCCTGCGCACCCTCGGGCTCAAGCGGATCGGCCAGAGCGTCGTCCGTGAGGACCGCCCCGAGGTGCTCGGGATGATCCAGACCGTGCGCCACCTGGTCACGGTCGAGGAGGTTGACTGATCATGGGAGCCGAGACTCCGCTGCGGCCGCACCACCTGCGGCCCGCTCCGGGTGCTCACAAGGCCAAGACCCGTAAGGGCCGTGGCGAGGCGTCCAAGGGCAAGACCGCCGGGCGCGGCACCAAGGGCACCAAGGCCCGCAGCACGGTGCCGGCCGGGTTCGAGGGCGGCCAGATGCCCCTGATCCGCCGGGTGCCGAAGCTCAAGGGCTTCAAGAACCCGTTCCGCGTCGAATACCAGGTCGTCAACCTGGGTCGGCTCGCCGAGCTCTACCCTGAGGGTGGAGAGGTGACACCCGACGACCTGGCGGCCAAGGGCGCGGTTCGCGCGGGCCTTCCGGTAAAGATTCTCGGTACTGGTGACATCTCTGTAACGGTGCAGGTCAAGGCGCACGCCTTCTCTGGCTCCGCTAAGGAAAAGATCACAGGTGCCGGGGGCACTGCCGAAACACTGTGAGACCAAGCCCTTGTGGGAATCGCCCCCGCCGAGGCCTGGCGGGGGCGTCAGCCCATGCAAGGGCTGTTAGAGTGCGAGCGGCGGCTATGGCCGCCTACCATCGACCGGGGCCCATCCGCGGCCCTGTTTATGCCTCATGGCCGGAATTCGCGCAGGAGGAATGGTGCTAACCGCGTTCACTCGGGCGTTCCGAACACCCGACCTGCGCAAGAAGCTTCTCTTCACGCTCTTCATCATCGCCGTGTTCCGGCTGGGGTCCCAGCTGCCGGCGCCGGGCGTGAACACGGGCGCCGTCCATCGATGTGTCGATGTGGCGACCAAGGGTGCCAACGGCAATATTTACGGCCTGGTCAACCTCTTCAGCGGTGGCGCGCTGCTCAAGCTGTCGATCTTCGCGCTGGGCATCATGCCCTACATCACCGCGAGCATCATCCTGCAGCTGCTGACCGTGGTGATCCCGCGTCTGGAGACCCTCCGCAAGGAGGGACAGTCCGGCACCACGAAGATCACGCAGTACACGCGTTACCTGACGATCGGCCTGGCGGTCCTCCAGGGCACCGGCATCGTCGCGATGGCGAGCACCGGCAACCTGCTGCAGGGCTGCACCGAGGACCTGCTCTGGAACAAGGGCTGGTTCACCATCGTCACGATGGTCATCGTGATCACGGCGGGCACGTCGGTGATCATGTGGCTGGGCGAGCTGGTGACCGACAAGGGCATCGGCAACGGCATGTCGATCCTGATCTTCACCCAGGTCGTCGCGGTCTTCCCGAGCGAGTTCTGGAACATCTACAAGACCAAGCACGGCTTCGTCTTCGCGATCGTCATCCTGGTCGGTGTCGCGATCGTCGCGGGTGTGGTCTTCGTCGAGCAGGCCCAGCGCCGTATTCCGGTGCAGTACGCCAAGCGGATGGTCGGCCGCCGGATGTACGGCGGCACGTCGACCTACATTCCGCTCAAGGTCAACCAGGCTGGTGTCATCCCGGTCATCTTCGCCTCCTCGCTGCTGTACCTCCCGCAGCTCGTCGTGCAGATGTGGCACAGCTCCAACCCGGTGAGCACCTTCATCTCGAAGTACCTCGTCAAGGGTGATCACCCGATCTACATGGGGCTGTACTTCGTCCTGATCATCTTCTTCACGTACTTCTACGTCGCGATCACCTTCAACCCGACCGAGGTGGCCGACAACATGAAGAAGTACGGCGGGTTCATCCCCGGCATCCGTCCGGGCCGACCAACCGCCGAATACCTCGACTACGTGCTCACGCGCGTCACGGCGCCGGGCGCCCTCTACCTCGGGCTCATCTCTTTGATCCCGATGGTCGCGTTCGGTCTCATCGGCGCCAGCCAGAACTTCCCGTTCGGCGGCACGAGTATCCTGATCATGGTCGGTGTCGGGCTGGACACGGTCAAGCAGATCGAGAGCCAACTCCAGCAACGTAACTACGAGGGCTTCCTGCGGTAGTGCGCATCGTGCTCGTGGGTCCCCCCGGAGCGGGCAAGGGGACGCAGGCCCAATTCATCGCATCGCACCTGTCAATCCCGAAAATCTCGACAGGTGACATCTTTCGCGCGAACGTGAGCGGAAACACGCCCCTGGGCCGGAAGGCCAAGGAGTACATGGACCGGGGTGACCTCGTCCCGGACGAGGTCACCATCGCGATGGTGCGTGACCGGCTGGGCGAGGAGGACGCCCAGGAGGGCTTCCTGCTCGACGGCTTCCCGCGCAACGTTCCGCAGGCGGAGACGCTCAAGAAGATCCTGTCTGAGACCGATCGCAGGCTCGATCTCGTACTCGAGCTCGTGGTCGACGACGACGAGGTCGTCCGCCGGCTGTCGGGCCGCCGCACGTGCCGCAAGTGCGGGCGGATCTGGCACGTGGCCTTCGACCCCCCCACCAAGGACGGCGTCTGCGACGTCTGCGGCGGCGAGCTGTTCCAGCGCGACGACGACCGCGAGGAGACCATCCGGCACCGCCTGGAGGTCTACCAGGAACAGACGGCGCCTCTCGCGTCGTTCTACGCCGATGAGGGCATTCTGGTGGGTATCGACGCCACCGGGCCCGTCGAGGAGGTCACGGAGCGGGCCCTTGCCGCGCTCCGCCGCTTCGCCGCCTGAGCGCCTGTCAGGCCGTCCCGGGCGGCGGGTACGGACCCGCAGGCGTGGAGCCGTCCTCGTAGGCAACCCCCCCGGATCACGTGCGGAGCGAAGAGTGTGGAAGAAGCGTAAGCCGGCCATCCAGATCAAGTCGCGCGACGAGCTCGCGGTGATGCGGGAGGCCGGCCTCGTCGTCGGCCGCACGCTGCGCCGGCTCACCGAGGAGGTGCGCCCGGGGATCACCACGGCCGACCTCGACGCCATCGCCGAGGAGTCGATCCGCTCCGCGGGCGCGACGCCGTCGTTCAAGGGCTACCAGGGTTTCCCCGCCACCATCTGCACGTCGGTGAACGAGGAGATCGTCCACGGCATCCCCAGCCCGGACAAGGTCCTGCACGACGGCGACATCATCTCCATCGACTGCGGCGCCATCGTCGACGGCTGGCACGGCGACTCCGCCGTGACGGTGCCGGTCGGAGAGATCACGCCCGAGCTCCAGCGGCTCCTCGAGGTCTGCGAGGAGTCGATGTGGCGCGGCATCGGCGCGGGCCTGGTCGACGCCCGGCTGAGCGACATCGGCCACGCGGTCGAGACATATGTGCGCGATCAGGGCGACTATGGCATCGTCGAAGAGTACGTCGGCCACGGGATCGGTACGCAGATGCACATGGACCCGCCGGTACCCAACTACGGCGAGGCCGGGCACGGGCCCCGTCTGGAGTCCGGCATGTGCTTCGCGGTCGAGCCGATGGTCAACCTCGGGACGGCCGCGACCGTCCTGCTGGGCGACGACTGGACCGTGGTGACGGGCGACGGTGCCCGCTCGGCGCACTTCGAGCACACCTTCGCGGTCACCGAGGACGGTCCCTGGGTGCTCACCGCGCTCGACGGCGGTGCGTCCCACGGTTTCCTCGGCCGGGACGAGAGGATCAAGGATGGCGCTCAACCCTGAGATGCGGGCCTCCGACGCCGACCGCGACCGGGTCGCGGCGGCGCTCAGAGAGCACTGCGCTCAGGGGCGCATCGACGTCGAGGAGCTGAACGAGCGCCTCGAAGGCGTCTACTCCGCGAAGACTCTCGGCGACCTGGGGAAGGTCACCGAGGATCTGCCCGAAGAGGACCTGTACGAGCTTCCCGTGCCGTCGTGGCGGCAGTCGACACCGGCCCGTGGCATGGGCGGCGGCCTGGCCCGCCTGAATTTCCGGGCAGGCTGGGCCACCTACGCCGGCGTGAACCTCGTGTGCATCGTGATCTGGCTGCTCACGGCGGTGTCCTCGGGGGTCTGGTACCCCTGGTGGATCTGGGTGGCCGGGCCCTGGGGAGCGGTGATGCTCGCCGGACAGGCCTTCGGCGCCCGCGGCGATCGTCGTTGACCCCGGCTCCGGACGATCTCTCAGATCGGCCGGGGTGTCTCCGCCACCGGCCGGAAGTGGGTGACGGCGCTCATGCCGTCGACGAAGTGGAGCGCCAGGCCGGGCGGCGCGTCGGAGAGCGCGGGCCGGCCGCCGGGATCCACGTGCAGCTGCCGGTACGTGCTCGGGCAGGTCGTGGCGACCGTGCCGGCGAAGGCGCGCACCGAGCCCGCGTGCACGTGCCCGGCGATGACGCGGACGACCTGCGGATGGCGGGCGATCACGTCGCCGAGCCGCTCGGGCCGCGCGTGGCCCATGGCGTCGATCCAGTCGACGCCGATTCCGTACGGCGGGTGGTGCATCGCCACGACCGACGGCGTCTCGGGCTCCTCGGCGAGGGCGGCGTCCAGCCACTCCGGATCCGACAACGCGCCGTCGTCTCGGCCCGGGATGGTGGAGTCACAGCACAGCAGCCGGACGCCGGCCACGGTGACCGCGTAGTTCGCCGCCGGGACCGAGGGAAAGGCCGCCAGCAGCGCGGGGACGTCGTCATGGTTGCCGGGCAGCGGATGCGCCGGGATCGGCAGGCGGGCGAGCTCGTCGCGCAGGAGCGCGTACTCCTCGGGGCGGCCGTGGTCGGTCAGGTCGCCGGTGAGCACCACCGCGTCGGGTGGGGTGGCGAGGGCGAGCAGCGTGGTCAGGGCGGTGCGCAGCGAGCGTACGCGGGTGGGATCGTCGACGGTCAGATGGAGATCGCTGAGCTGTGCGAGGATCGTCATGGCTCCCCAGCCGACCACGAGAGCGCGGGGAATCACCATGGCCACTCGTATGTTGAGTTTTCGTGAGGAGTGGCCTGGCCACGCCGCCGACCGGCCGGTCTGGTGGTGAATCCGCGTCGATTTCACATTCTCGCGCCTGGTGACGTACACTTCTTTGTCGGTCCTGTGTCGGCTCATGTCCGCATGCTCTGCGTGCTAGGGGCGCCGCGAGGGCCGTTCTCCTGACGAACCGATCAGTGAAGCGCGGAGGACATGCCCAAAAAAGAAGGGGCCATCGAGATCGAAGGCACCGTCGTCGAGTCTCTCCCGAACGCCATGTTCCGGGTCGAGCTGGACAACGGGCACAAGGTTCTCGCTCACATCAGCGGGAAGATGCGGATGCACTACATCCGGATCCTTCCCGACGACCGTGTGGTCGTAGAACTGAGTCCATACGACCTCACCCGCGGCCGGATCGTCTACCGCTACAAGTAAGCAATACACACCCACTGGGGTTGCCTTCCCCGCGTCTGGCAGCGCGGGGGTGACCCTGTATTGAGGAGACCCAGTGAAGGTCAAGCCGAGCGTCAAGAAGATCTGCAGCAAGTGCCGCGTCATCCGCCGGCACGGCCGCGTCATGGTCATCTGCGACGACCCGCGCCACAAGCAGCGTCAGGGCTGAGTCGCGACCCCGACGAGCGAGCGGAGTGAGCGCCCGAAATCAGGAGGGCGCTCACGAAGCGAGCGAGGAGGGCGAGCGACCGGCGCCACGCCCGCACGACAACATCATCGTTCCGCGGCTCCCCACGAGGGGAGCGACCCCCGGTCGGAGGCCGGGGCCCCACCCGGGCAGGTGGGGGTGTGGAGCGCAGACCTCCGTGAAACAGAAGGGAACTGCCCGAGATGGCACGCCTCCTCGGCGTCGACCTCCCGCGCGAAAAGCGTCTCGAGGTCGCTCTTACCTACATCTTCGGTATCGGCCGCACCCGCGCGCTCGAGACCCTCAAGGAGACCGGCATCAGCGGTGACCGCCGGGTCCACGAGCTCGGTGACGACGAGCTGATTCAGCTCCGCGACTGGATCGAGGCGAACTACCGGATCGAGGGCGACCTGCGCCGCGAGATCCAGGCCGACATCCGTCGCAAGATCGAGATCGGGTGCTACCAGGGCATCCGCCACCGCCGCGGGCTGCCGGTCCACGGCCAGCGCACGCAGACCAACGCCCGCACGCGCAAGGGCAAGAAGAAGACCGTGGCCGGCAAGAAGAAGACCGGCAAGAAGTAGTCCGCCGCCCCGGCCGACGCGGTCGGGACGCTGGATCGACGACCTCCAGGAGACTTGAGAGCAGATGCCGCCTAAGAGCCGCACCGGCGCCAAGAAGGTGCGCCGCAAGGAAAAGAAGAACGTCGCTCATGGGCACGCCCACATCAAGAGCACGTTCAACAACACCATCGTCACGATCACGGACCCGATGGGCGCCGTGATCTCCTGGGCCAGCGCCGGCCACGTGGGCTTCAAGGGCTCGCGCAAGTCGACGCCGTTCGCCGCTCAGATGGCCGCCGAGGCCGCCGCGCGCCGCGCCATGGAGCACGGCATGCGCAAGGTCGACGTCTTCGTGAAGGGCCCGGGCTCGGGTCGCGAGACCGCGATCCGGTCGCTGCAGGCGACCGGCCTCGAGGTCGGTTCCATCCAGGACGTCACCCCGGTCCCGCACAACGGTTGCCGGCCGCCCAAGCGCCGCCGCGTCTGAGTTAGGAAAGAGAGAGATGGCTCGATACACCGGCGCGGACTGCAAGCTGTGCCGCCGCGAGAAGATGAAGCTGTTCCTCAAGGGCAGCAAGTGCGACGGGCCGAAGTGCCCGATCGAGATCCGGCCCTACCCGCCGGGTGAGCACGGCCGTGGCCGTCCCAAGGAGAGCGAGCACATGCTCCAGCTCCGGGAGAAGCAGAAGGCCCGTCGCATCTACGGGGTCCTCGAGGCCCAGTTCGTGAACTACTACAAGGAGGCGAACCGCCGTACGGGCAAGACGGGTGAGAACCTGCTGAGCCTGCTCGAGCGCCGCCTCGACAACGTGATCTACCGTGCCGGCTACGCCAAGAGCCGCGACATGGCCCGCCAGCTGGTGCGGCACGGCCACTTCACGGTCAACGGCAAGAAGGTCGACATCCCGTCGTACCGCGTCAGCGAGCGGGACATCATCGAGGTCAAGGGCAAGAGCCTCGAGCAGACCCCGTTCGTGGTCGCACGCGCCGAGGCCGGCGAGCGCCCGGTCCCGGCATGGCTCGAGGTCGCGCCCGAGAAGTTGCGCATCCTCGTGCACTCGCTCCCGGTCCGTCAGCACATCGACGCGCCGGTCCAGGAGCAGCTCATCGTCGAGTGGTACGCCAAGCGCTGACGTACGGCTCGGGCGGGCGTGCGCTCCTGTGGCGCACGCCCGCCGAACGCAAGGTCGCGGCAGTCAAATAGCGGGCGCCGCGGAAAGGATGTTCTGAAATGCTCATCGCACAGCGACCCACCCTCACCGAGGAGCAGGTCGACGAGTTCCGGTCGCGGTTCACCATCGAGCCGCTGGAGCCGGGCTTCGGCTACACCATCGGCAACTCGCTCCGCCGTACGCTCCTGTCCTCGATCCCCGGTGCCGCGGTCACCAGCATCCGCATCGAGGGCGTGCTGCACGAGTTCTCCACGATCCCGGGGGTCAAGGAGGATGTCACCGACATCATCTTGAACCTCAAGGAGCTCGTCGTCTCCTCCGAGCACGACGAGCCGGTCGTGATGTACCTCCGCAAGCAGGGTCCCGGTGACGTCACCGCCGCCGACATCGCGCCGCCGGCCGGTGTCGAGGTGCACAACCCCGAGCTGCACATCGCCACGCTGAACAACAAGGCGAAGCTGGAGATGGAGCTCACCGTCGAGCGTGGCCGAGGCTACGTCTCCGCGGCGCAGAACAAGCAGCCGGGCCAGGAGATCGGCCGGGTGCCGATCGACTCGATCTACTCGCCGGTCCTGAAGGTCACCTACAAGGTCGAGGCGACGCGTGTCGAGCAGCGCACCGACTTCGACCGGCTGATCGTCGACGTCGAGACCAAGCCCGCGATGCTGCCGCGCGACGCGGTGGCGAGCGCCGGCAAGACGCTCGTCGAGCTGTTCGGGCTGGCGCGCGAGCTCAACGTCGAGGCCGAGGGCATCGACATGGGCCCGTCCCCGACGGACGCCGCGCTCGCCGCCGACCTGGCGCTGCCGATCGAGGAGCTCAACCTCACGGTCCGGTCCTACAACTGCCTCAAGCGCGAAGGCATCCACACCGTGGGTGAGCTCGTGGCCCGCAGCGAGCAGGACCTGCTCGATATAAGGAATTTCGGCGCCAAGTCGATCGAAGAGGTCAAGCAGAAGCTCAACGACATGGGCCTCACCCTGAAGGACTCCCCGCCCGGGTTCGACCCGACCGCGGCGGCGGACGCCTACGGCGACGAGGACCAGAGCTACGCCGAGACCGAGCAGTACTGAGCGCGACCAGGTAGTACAAGTGCATGATGTGGGCGGTCCGTCCGGGCCGCCCACACCGCAATACGCAGCGGGAAGAACGATCCCGTTGGACCGACGCCGGTACCTCGCACGGCCGGCGCGGGTTGAAAAGGAGAGAAGTACTCATGCCCCAGCCCACCAAGGGCCCTCGTCTCGGCGGCAGCCCGGCGCACCAGCGGCTGATCCTGGCGAACCTCGCCACCGCGCTGTTCGAGCACGGCCGCATCACGACGACCGAGGCCAAGGCCCGGCGGTTGCGGCCGCTGGCGGAGAAGCTCATCACCAAGGCCAAGCGCGGTGACCTCGCCGCGCGGCGCCAGGTCCTCACCGTCGTGCGGGACAAGAGCGTCGTCCACACGCTGTTCACCGAGATCGGCCCGCGTTTTGAGAACCGCCCCGGCGGTTACACGCGGATCACCAAGCTCGGCCCGCGCAAGGGCGACAGCGCCCCGATGGCCCTGATCGAGCTGGTCGACGAGCCGATCGCGGCCGTCACCACCACGCGTCCGGCGCAGGCAGCCCCGGTCACCGAGACCGAGGAGCCGGCCGCCGAGGCCGAGACCCCGGCCGAGGAGCCGGCCGCCGCCGAGGCCGAGGCCGAGGAGACGCAGGACGACGCTTCGGCCGAGGTAGCAGACGAGGCCGAGGACAAGAAGTAACTCACGCTTGGTCACGAGCCCGCCGCGCCCTACGGGACGGCGGGCTCGATCTTTGGGAGAGTTGTGGAATGGCCAGGACACGGAGAGCATGGATACGGGGTCACCGCCGAGCGATGGGGCCCGAAGGGCAACCGACATGGACCAACGGCCGCCCGAGCCATCTCCTGATGCCATGACCGCTCTCGTACGACTCCGGCTCGACATCGGTTACGACGGGTCGGACTTCGCGGGCTGGGCCCGCCAGCCCAACCAGCGGACGGTTCAGGGTGTCATCGAAGAGGCCTTGGGACGCGTGCTCCGCCTGGACCCGCCACCGGTGCTGACCGTGGCGGGCCGCACGGACGCGGGCGTGCACGCCCGCGGCCAGGTGGCGCACGTCGTCGTCCCGGTCGCGGCGTACCACCCGGTCACCGGGACCCTGCCGCGCCGCCTCGCGGGCGTGCTGCCGGCCGACATCCGGATCTGGCGCATCGGCCAGGCGCCGGAGGGCTTCGACGCGCGGTTCTCGGCGCTGTCGCGGCGCTACGCCTACCGGGTGTGCGACAACCCGATCGGCGTCGATCCGATGCGTCGGCACGAGGTGCTGTGGCACCCGCGGCCGCTCGACCTCGACCGGATGAACGCCGCGGCGGCGCTGCTGCTCGGCGAGAACGACTTCGCGGCGTACTGCCGGCGCCGTGAGGGCGCCACGACCATCCGGCGGCTGCTGCGCTGCGACTGGGCTCGCGAGGCCGGCAACATCGCCGTCGGGACCATCGAGGCGGACGCGTTCTGCCACTCGATGGTGCGGGCGCTGGTCGGCGCGCTGATCTCGGTCGGCGACAGCCGCCGTTCCATCGAGTGGCCGGCCGAGGTGCTCGCCGGCGGACAGCGCGACTCGGCCGTGCAGGTGCTCCCGCCGTACGGGCTGTCGCTCGAAGAGGTCACCTATCCGGACGCCGCGCACCTGGCCGACCGCGCCCAGGAGACGCGCCGCATCCGGGTCCTCGGCGGGATCACCCCCGAGGAACGCCACGCCAGCTAGGGCCTGCATCCCAGGCCCACGGTCGGGCGGGCCTGGGAGAGTGCCGGGCGGTCAGTGCTTGTCCTCGCGCCGTTCGATGGGGCGTGCGGTCGAGTCGCGGAACGCGGTGCCGACCTTCTTCAGCGTGTCGTCGTCGGCGGCCGGCTTGTGGCCGTCGACGTACGTCGCGTAGGCGTAGCTGATGTAGCGCCCCCGCACCGTGCTCGCGGCGAAGCCGCCCGCATGGTCGATCTTCGGGGCGCCGGTGGCCTTCATGCCGCGGAACCACTCGTAGTGGGCCGGGTCCTGGACCTTCAGGACGGCCTTGGCCGCGGCGTCCGTGGGCATCACCGCGATGCCGGTCGTCACGGCGACCTTCTTGTCCGACGAGACGAACGTCGCGCGGACGACCCGGCGGCAGTGCTGGCGGGTCAGCTCCGTGGCGAACGGCCCGTTGGCGGCCAGGGAGCAGTGGTCGTTGATGACCGCCTTGGCCCGGGTGAACTTCTGGCTCGCCAGTGTCAGCGTCGTGGAGGGGAAGACCTCGCCGACGGTCAGCGGCTTGGGGTCCTTCTTCTCGTCGCGGATGTCGACCGGCACGTGCTTGGGCTTGGGCTTGCGCTTGGGCTTCGACGGGGTCGGCGTGGGTGTCGGCCGTACCTGTGTCGGGGCGGGCGGCGGCTGGGACTCGGCGACCTTGTGCTCCTTCGCCGTGCCGCCGGAGAGCTGCGTGACGGCCAGCGCGCCGCCACCCCCGAGTACGAGGGCGGCCACGAGCCCACCGGCCACCAGCAGCGCTCTGCGGGCCCCTGAGGCACCTCCGCCGTGAGGCGGGTGCCCGCCGGGCGGGCCGGGGAACGACGCACCGGAGCCGAGCCTGGGGATCGGGCCGGTCGTGGTCGCCTGCGGGTCGTGCGGCGG